>NZ_JBEPCJ010000149.1:0-16791 GCF_040299565.1 Spirillospora sp. NPDC000708 | reverse complement strand
CGGCGCCGCCGGCCCCGGCGTTCCGCGGCCCGGCGCCCCCCCGCGCCGCTGCGTTACGACCTGCGGCTGAAGAGGGCGACCGCGTCTTCGACGAGCGCGCCGGTCTGCTCGGCCGGTGCCCGGCCGGACGTGACGAGGGTGGCGATGCCCTGAAGGGTGGCGACCAGGAGCAACCGGAGCCGCTCGGGGTCGCCGGGAGGAAGCGCCCCCGCCCGCTGCCCCCGGTCGATCAGATCGCCCACCGCGGTGAACAGGCGCAGCGCGCCCTCCGGCGGCGCGGCCGCTTCGTCGGCGTTCTTGTTGGCGAACATCAGGTCGAGGAGCGGGCCGTCGTCGATCGCGAACCGGACGTAGGCGGTCGCCGCCGCGTGCAACTGCGCATCGACGTCCGGACCGGCGCCCTCGATCGCCGCGCGCATCCGGTCGCCGAGGCGCGCGAACCCGGTGTCGGCGAGGGCGTCCAGCAGCGCCCGGCGGTCGGCGAAGTGGCGCCGCGGAGCAGCGTGGCTGACGCCCGCCTGCCGTGCGAGCTCGCGGAGCGAGAGCCGGTCGAGCCCCTGCTCGCGGAGCGTGCGCTCCGCCGCGTCCAGCAGGACGGCGCGCAGGTTGCCGTGGTGGTAGGGGCGATCGGCCATGGCCCGCAGCGTATCCCTATGTAGTCATTGACAACAATGTATCCGCTGTCTACATTGCGGCTCATGGCCACTTTCGACATGCCTGATATGACCGGCAGCGCGGTGATCGTGACGGGGGCGAGCGGCGGCATCGGACGGTCGGTGTCCCGCGCGCTCGCCGAGGCGGGCGCCCGCGTCGTGCTCGCGGTGCGCGACGCGGGGAAGGGAAAGGCGGCGGCGGACGGAATGCCCGGCACCACCGAGGTCCGCGAGCTGGACCTCGGCCGCCTGGACTCCGTGCGCGCCTTCGCCGCCGGCTGGGGCGGCCCCATCGACCTGCTGATCAACAACGCCGGGATCTCGGCGCCCGCGCTCGCCCGCACCGCCGACGGGTTCGAGTCGACGTTCGGCGTCAACCACCTCGGCCACTTCGCCCTGACCAACCTGCTCCTCCGGCACGTCACCGGACGGATCGTGACCGTCGCCTCCCAGGCCGAGCGGCTCTCCCGGCTCGACCTCGACGACGTCGGCTGGGAACGCCGCCGCTTCCGGCCCTCACGCGCCTACAACGACTCCAAGCTGGCGAACCTGCTGTTCACCGCGGAGCTGCAACGCCGGCTGACCGCCGCCGGGTCCGGTGTGCTGGCCAACGCGGCCCATCCCGGCCTGGTGGCCACGAACATCTACGACAACGGCGGGGACGGCCTGTCCGCGCGCTTCTGGAAGCTCGCCTACCAGCGGCTGGCACAGGACGCCGACCACGGCGCCCTGCCCGTGCTATTCGCGGCCGTCGCCGACATTCCCGGTGACAGCTTCGCCGGGCCGAGCCGCTTCTTCCACATGCGCGGCACCCCCGAACTCATCAAACGCTCCACCACCGCACGGGACCCGCACCTGGCGCGCCGCCTCTGGACCCTGTCCGAGCAGCTCACCAACACCCCCAGCCCCCTCTGACCCAGGCTCCGCCGCCACCCGCCCGGGATCGAGCTCGACGGCCGCCCACGGCGCCGTCATGGCCACGCGGCAACCGGCCGAACAGGTCCTCGACACTCTCCCGGGCGCGCGCGGGAGCTTCCGGCAGCGCGAGACCTGCGCGAGCTCATCGCCGCCGCCTGACCGCAGGCGGGGCGGCATGGCGTCCCGCGTCCGGTATGGCGATCCAGCGGTGGCTTGCCGCCACGCGCAGGAACAGCGCCGCACCTCGCTGATGCTGCGGGACGAGGAGCACGACGGGGCGCCTCCGCGCGGCCGCGTCGACCTCGACGCCGGGACCGCCGTCGTGCGGCGTCCACCCGCGTCCGCCTGACCGTTGATCGGCGGCCCGAGGATTCGCAGTCGAGCGTGGACGGTCGGTGCGCCGGGTGCTCAGCGGGGATTCGGGGCCGATGCGGTGGCGGCTCGGTCCAGGCGGTCGCGGACTTCGGCTAGCACCGGGACCAGTTCCGGCGGCTCCAGCACCTCGAAGTCGAAGCCCTTCACCGCCACGCGCACCGCCAGCTCGTGCAGCGAGTTCGAGCCGGCGGTGAACAGGCAGGTGCTCGCGTCCACCGCTTCCAGCCGTCCGGCGCCGGGCGACGTGCGCGGCGCCACCTCCTCCAGCGGGGCGTGGAAGAGGACGCGGGCCTGGTAGGTGTACGGCGCCGAGGTGATGGCGTGCGAGACGTAGGCGGCCGTGTCGCCCTCGGGCGGCGTGCGCGGCGTGGAACGCGCGCCCGGCGGTCCGAGCGGCTCCTCGATCCGGTCGACCCGGAAGGTGCGCCAGTCGTCCTTGGCCACGTCCCATGCCACCAGGTACCAGCGGCGCGGGGTGTGCACCAGGCGGTGCGGCTCGACCTCGCGCGCGGTGACGCCGTCGCGGCCCCGGTAGCGCAGCCGGACCCGGCGGCGGTCGCGGCACGCGGCGGCGAGCGCGGCCAGCAGGTCGGCGCCGACCTCCGGATCGGCCTGTCCGGGCAGCGCCACGGTCGCGGCGCGGAACGCCTCCATCCGGTGCCGCAGCCGGGAGGGCAGGAGCTGCTGGAGCTTGGCCAGCGCCCGCACCGCCCCCTCCTCCAGGCCGGCGACGCCGCCCGTCGCGGCCATGCGCAGGCTGATCGCCACCGCCACGGCCTCCTCGTCGTCCAGCAGCAGCGGCGGCAGCGCGGCCCCCACGCCGAGCCGGTACCCGCCGGCCGCACCCGGGGTGGCGTCCACCGGGTAGCCCAGCTCGCGCAGCCGTTCGACGTCGCGCCGCACGGTGCGCAGGCCGACCCCCAGCCGGTCGGCGAGTTCGGCGCCGGTCCAGTCCCTGCGCGCCTGCAAAAGCGACAGCAGGCGCAGCAGCCGCGCCGAGGTCTCCACCATGGGCGCCATTCTGGCCGCGATCGGTGCCGGAACCTGACACCAATGGTTCCTACCGTGACGGACATGACGAACCAGATCCAGCCCTACCGTGTCGAGATCCCCCAAGCCGACCTCGACGACCTGCGCGAGCGGCTGCGCCGCACCCGCTGGGCCCCCGAGGTGCCCGGCACCGGTTGGGAGCGTGGCGTGCCGACCGGCTACCTGCGGGAGCTCGCCGCCTACTGGGCCGGCGGCTTCGACTGGCGCGCCCAGGAGGCGGCGCTCAACGCGCACCCGCAGTTCACCGCCACCGTGGAGGGCACGCAGGTGCACTTCCTGCACGTGCGCTCCCCTGAGGCCGGCGCCACCCCGCTCCTGCTGCTGCACGGCTGGCCCGGCTCCGTCGTCGAGTTCCTCGACCTCATCGGCCCCCTCACCGACCCCGTCGCCCACGGCGGAACGGCCGCCGACGCCTTCCACCTGGTGATCCCGTCGCTGCCGGGGTACGGCTTCTCCGGCCCGCTGCCCGGCACCGGCTGGACGGACGGCCGCACCGCCGCGGCACTGGCGGAGCTGATGGCCGGGCTCGGCTACGACCGGTACGGCGTGCAGGGCGGCGACGTCGGCGCGTTCATCGCTCCGCTGGTCGGACGCGCCGCGCCGGACGCCGTCATCGGCGTGCACGTCAACGGCCTGCTCACGTTCCCGGGCGGCGACCCGGAGGTCATGGGCTCGCTGAGCGAGGCCGAGCGCGGACGGCTCGCCGGGATGAAGGAGTGGCAGGAGAAGCTGGGCGCGTACATGCAGGTCCAGGGCACGCGCCCGCAGACGGTCGCGGCCGCGCTGCACGACTCGCCCGCCGGTCAGCTCGCCTGGATCGTGGAGAAGTTCAAGGACTGGACGGACCCCGCCGCCGAACTCCCCGAGGACGCCGTGGACCGCGACCGGATCCTCACCGACGTGAGCATCTACTGGTTCACCGGCACCGCGGGCTCGGCGGCGCACACCTACTACGAGCGGTTCAACGACTTCACCATGTGGGCGCCGAAGGAGCGCGGGAAGGTGCCGACCGCGGTCGCGGTGTTCCCCACGGACTTCTCGGTCCGCCCCCTGGCCGACCAGGTGCACAACGTGGTGCGCTGGACGGAGTTCGAGCGGGGCGGCCACTTCGCGGCACTGGAGGCCCCCGACCTGATGGTCGCCGACCTCCGGGCGTTCTTCCGGGACCTGGACTGACCGGACGGGCACCGTGCCCGCCTCGGCGTCGGCGTGGATCGTCGGCGCCGAGGCGGTGCGGCCGTCACGACGTCCGGAAGAATTCTCGGAGGGGGGTGTCGATTCGGGGGGTGGGGGTGCGTCATTACCGTGCAATCGTCCCGAGGTGTGAGGAGCGCGCGGTGAAGTACCTGCTGCTGATCAACACGTGGTCGCCCGAGTCGACCGAGGAGCCGCCGGCCGGGGAGCCGACCGTCGAGGAGTTCATGGCGTACGAGAAGGCCGTCACCGACGCCGGGGTCAGGCTCGACGGCAACGCGCTGGACCTCGCGACCGCGACGACCGTGCACGTCCGGCCGAGCGGGGAGCGCGTCGTGACGGACGGGCCGTTCGCCGAGACCCGGGAGATGGTCGGCGGCTACTACCTGATCGACGTCCCCGACCTGGACGCGGCGCTCGACTGGGCGGCCCGCTGTCCCGGGGCGCGGTACGGGACGGTCGAGGTCCGCACGGTCTGGGAGCCGGACCGGTCGTGAGCGGAGCGCGGGCGGCCCGCTCCGTGGAGGCGGTGTTCCGCGAGGACCGGGGCCGGCTGCTCGCGCTGCTCGCCGCCCGGTTCGGCGACCTGGACCTCGCCGAGGAGGTCGTCTCCGACGCGGTGGAGACCGCGCTGGAGCGGTGGCCGGCCGACGGCGTGCCCGACAAGCCGCTCGCGTGGCTGCTGACGGTGGCCCGGCGCAAGGCGCTCGACCGGATCCGCCGCGACCGGGCGCACGCGGCGCGGCTCGCCGAGCTGCGGGTGGAGAGCGACCGGGCCGCCGCCGCGCCGGCGCAGCCCGGCTTCGACGACATCCCCGACGAGCGGCTGCGGCTGTTCTTCACCTGCTGCCATCCCGCGCTGCCGGAGGAGGCGCGGACGGCGCTGATGCTGCGGTTCCTCGCGGGCCTCACCACGCCCGAGGTGGCCCGCGCGTTCCTGGTGCCGACCGCGACGATGGCCCAGCGGATCGTGCGCGCGAAACGCAAGATCCGCGAGGCGCGCATCCCGTTCCGCGTGCCGGGGCCGGACGAGCTGCCGGACCGGCTGCCCGGCGTGCTCCGCGCGGTCTACCTCGTCTTCACCGAGGGCTACGCCGCCAGCTCCGGCGACGACCTGCTGCGCCCCGGGCCGGCCGACGAGGCCGTCCGGCTCGCGCGGATCCTGCACGCGCTGCTGCCCGGGGAGCGGGAGGTGACGGGGCTGCTCGCGCTGCTGCTCCTCACCGACGCGCGGCGCGCGGCGCGGGTCGACGCGGCGGGGAACCAGGTGCTGCTCGAAGACCAGGACCGCGCGCTGTGGGACGCCGGCCTCATCGCCGAGGGGCGGGAACTCGTCGTGGCGGCGCTGACCGGTCCCGGCGCCGGGCCGTACGCCGTGCAGGCGGCGATCGCGGCGCTGCACGACGAGGCGCCGGACTTCGACGCCACCGACTGGCCGCAGATCGCCGCGCTGTACGACGTGCTGCTGCGGATCGAGCCGTCCCCGCTCGTCGCGCTGAACCGGGCCATGGCCGTCGCCATGCGCGACGGCCCGGAGGCGGGACTCGTCCTGCTGGACGAGCTGACCGGCGCCGCGGAACTGCGCCGCTACCCGCTGTTCCACGCGGCGCGCGCCGACCTGCTGCGGCGGCTCGGCCGCACCGAGGAGGCGGCCACCGCCTACCGGGCCGCGCTGGCGCTCGCCGGCAACGAACCGGAGCACGCCACGTTCCGGCGCAAGCTCGCCGCCCTCACCGGCGGCTGACCTCACGGGGCGTCGCAGAGGGCCGTCTGGACGGCGGTCTCCATGTCGGCGTCCTGCGCGTCGGAGCCGCCCGGGTCGAGGTTCACCATGACCGTCGCCTGCCTGCCGCCGGCGGTGGCGCCGGTGACCGTCTCGAATCCCAGCATGTCGCCGGTGTGGCCCCAGTAGAGGCCGCCGCAGGGCAGCGGCCTGCTCTCCAGGCCGAGGCCGTAGGCGCGGCCGTCCGCGTTGCCGGTCGGACGGGTCCGCATCATCTCCCGCAGTTCGGCCGGGCGCAGCAGGCGGCCGTCGAGCAGGGCGCCCATGAACCAGCCGAGGTCGGACGCGCTGGAGACCATCCCGCCGCCCGGTCCCGCGACCGACGGGTTGAGCTCGGTGACGTCCATGAGCGGCGCGCCCTCGCCCGGCCGCACGTACCCGCGCGGATGCGGCGCGGGGAGCGCCGGGTCGTCGACCGGCGCGGACGTCGCGGTCAGGCCGAGCGGTTCGATGATGCGCCGGCGGATCTCGTCGCCGTACGGGTGGCCGGTCACGCTCTCGATGAGCAGGCCCGCCACCAGGTAGTTGGTATTGGAGTACTTCCAGTCCCTACCGGGCTTGAACACGCGGCGGTGGGCGATCGCGACGTCCACCATCTCGCGGAGGTCGTGGTGGGCGAGCGGGTCCTTGAGGATGTCCTGCGGGGTGACGTAGTCCAGGTAGTCGGGCAGGCCGCTGGTGTGCTGGAGCAGTTGCCGGACGGTGATGCGCCGCCCGTCGTTGCCGTGCCCGCGGATGACGCCGGGCAGGTAGCGCTCGACCGGCGCGTCCAGGGCGACGCGGTGCTCGCCCACCAGTTGGAGGACGACCGTCGCCACGAACGGCTTGGTCACGCTGCCGATCCGGAAGGCGCTGTCGCGGGGGACGGGCGTGCCGGTCCGCACGTCCCCGACGCCGCTGGTCAGCACCGTGCGGCCGTTCCGGTCCCGGACTTCGAGGAGCGCCCCGGGCGCGCCGTCGTCCGTGGTCAGCCGCTGCAGGATCGCGGGCAGCCGGGACCGGTCGGCGGCCGCGGCGGACCGCGCGGGCACGCCCGTGCCCGCCAGCGCGCCGACCGCGAGGCCCGTGGCGAGTGCGCCGACCATGACACGCCTGTTCCGGATCACGTGGACTCCTTCTTGATCGTTGGAGCCCTCACGCTAGGAATCGCGGTGCCGGACGCGCCTCACCCGCGAGAGCCAACGTCCGCGTGGCGCCCGAGGCGGAGGCGCGGTCAGTCCGCGTCGTAGACCGTGACCTCGACGCCGCGGCCGGTGAGTTCGGCGGTGATGAGCGGTTCGACGCGGTCCCAGCGTCCGCCGGCGAGGCCGCAGCCGATCCGGGGCATGTGGACGGACGCGCCGAGATCGGCGGCCTCCGCGGCGAGCCGGCGCAGGCACGCGCGCACCGCCTCGTAGCGGATCGGCGGGCCGGCGCTGCGGCTCGTCCTGATGCCGTGCTGGCCGACCATGTTCGCGACCCAGGTGTCGGGCTTGACCTGGACGATCTGGACGGCGCCGAGCGCGAAGTCGTTGCGCGCGCGCTCGCGGTGCCAGCGCCGGTAGGCGGCCTCCGGCTCGGGCCAGCGCCGCGAGACCGCCTCCACGAAGCCCCGGCCCCAGCCGCCGCGGTCGTTGCAGATGTGCGCGATGACCTTCGGGCCCTTGGCCTGCGGCGAGGTCGCGTCGCCCTTGAGGTACCGGATGCCCGCCATGATCGCGACGTTATCGCCGCCCACCGACGAACGGGCGGGGCGGCTCGTCGCGCTAGCCGCCGGTGGTGGGGGCGGACAGCATGCGGGCGACGGCGATGAGCGCGTCCGCCCGCGGTTCGAGGGTCTCCGCGGACGGCGGGGTGGAGTAGGAGGAGATCAGGACGCGGGCCGAGACCTGCCAGGCCGGGACGTCGCCGGCCAGCATCGCCGCGCGGAGTTCGGGCGACAGCAGCCGCACCGCCTGCTGCTCGCCGAGGCCGCGGACCAGGAACTTCTTGTCGAAGGCCGGGTCGCCGGTGCCGGCGCCCCGGACCGGCATGAAGAAGCCGCCGAGCGCGGTCCGCCCGACGACCTCGACGTCCTGGAAGCCGGGGCCGAGCGGGAGGAAGTAGCGGGTCAGGTCGTAGGTCTTCGTCGAGCGGCTGTCGCCGGTGCCGTTGGTCTCGATCCAGTGGTGCCAGACGAGCCACACGGGGTACTCCCGCTCGGCCGCGAACGCCAGCTTCGTCCGCCTGGACCGGGCGGCCGAGGCGACCGGGCCGGGGATCGGTTGGTCCGCGGTGAGCGGCCACCAGCCGCACGCGGCCGCATGCGCGCGGAACCTCTTCGCCCGCCGCCGGTCGCGCACGGCCGACCACACGATGACCACCCCGGTCAGGATCGCGAGGGCGATGAACAGGCCGTTGGAGTGGGTGAGGTCGTGGGGACCGAGGGAGGACGGGGCGGCGAGCGCGGGGCGGTGGGATGCGCTGGATCCGGCGAACATGCCCGGTTCGACGGGACGGCCCGGCGGCGGGTTCGGCGGGGGTGTGGCCGGTTGCGGAAGCCGCCCGCGGAGGAGTTGGCGGGTTCGGGTGACGGGGTGGAGGGCGTGCGCTACTGTGTTCGAATAGTCGAACAGAAGTTCGACTTGTTCGGACCCGCTCGCCCGGGAGGCGACATGGTGGCGACGGCGGCCCCACCTCTCAACGGCACCGCGCACGTCAACGGCCCAGCACACGTCAACGGCCCGACGCACGCGAACGGCCCCGCGCTCGTCGGCGGCGCGCATTCGCGCGGCGGTGCCCGCCATGCGGACGCCCCCGCCCGGCACCCCCGGCGCCATGAGCCCGCGACACGCCGCAGCGGTTTCTACCCAAATCTACGGCCGCAGCTATATCGCCTCATAGAGTCCGAGAGCGTGGACCCCGTGCGCAATCCCTATGCCCCTGGCGCCGGGCAGCGCCCTCCCGAGCTGGCCGGCCGCGACCGTGAGCTCAGGCAGTTCGAGGTCGTGCTGGAACGGGTGGCCAGGGGCCGCCCCGAGCGCAGCATGATCATCACCGGGCTGCGCGGCGTCGGCAAGACCGTGCTGCTCAACGCGTTCCGCTCGATGGCGATCCAGAAGCTCTGGGGGACCGGCAAGATCGAGGCCCGGCCCGACCAGTCGATCCGGCGGCCGGTCGCGTCCGCGCTGCACATGGCGGTGCGGGAGCTCGCGCCCCGGCACCGCGCCCCCGACCGGATCGAGGCGTTCCTCGGCGTGCTGAAGGCGTTCGCGCAGGCCGGGCCGGAGCCGACCGGCACCAAGGCGAAGGCGCGGGCGCACCGCTGGCAGCCGGGGATCGACGTGCCCGCCTCGCGCGGCCGCGCCGACTCCGGCGACCTGGAGATCGACCTCACCGAGCTGTTCGTGGACGCCGCGTCCGTCGCCACGGACGTCGGCGCCGGCATCGCGCTGTTCGTGGACGAGATGCAGGACGTCCCCGCCGACGACGTGTCCGCACTGTGCGCCGCGTGCCACGAGCTGTCGCAGATCGGCGGGCCGCTGATCGTGGTCGGCGCGGGACTGCCGCACCTGCCGGCCGTCCTGTCGGCGAGCAAGTCCTACTCCGAGCGGCTGTTCCGGTACGCGCGCATCGACCGGCTCGACCGCGAGTCCGCCGACGTCGCGCTGCTCGCGCCCGCCGAGCGGGAGGAGGTCACCTTCACCGAGGACGCCCTCGACGCGCTGTACGGCGCCGCCGACGGCTACCCGTACTTCGTGCAGGCGTACGCCAAGGTCGTCTGGGACGTTGCGCCCGACACCCCGATCACCGCCGAGGACATCCGGGTCGCCGCGCCGGAGGCGGAGAGCGAGCTGGCGGTCGGCTTCTTCGGCAGCCGCTACGAGCGCGCGACGCCAGCCGAGCGCGACTACATGCGCGCGATGGCGATGCTCGGCGACGACCCGGTGCCGACGGCGGCGGTCGCCGACGAGCTGGGCCGCAAGCCGTCCAGCCTGTCGCCCGCCCGCGACGGCCTGATCAAGAAGGGCCTCATCTACAGCGCCGAGCGCGGCATGGTCGCGTTCACGGTCCCGCACTTCGGCAAGTTCCTCCGCTCCCAGCCCGCCTAGCTCAGACCTCTCTACGGGTTTCTAGCCGTGACGCTAGAAGCCGTTATAAGGCTGCATCGGTTCGTGTCGTCCGATGTCTATTCGGCTTTCTAGCATGCGTGCTAGAAAGCCGTAGATTCTCCTGCCCTGCCTTCCGAGGATTCTCTAAGGCTTTCTAGCCGTGCTGCTAGGTATCCCTATAAAGATGCAGAGGGTGTTGTCCGGCATCGCGGTTGTTACGCGGAGTTATCTGGGTATGGGCGTCGATGTGCCGGACCAGGCGCGAAAAGCCGATGTCGGGGGGATCACGATGGGCGATCAGCACCGCTACCGGGGCCAGGACCCGGACGACCTGTACTCGACGCGCGAGGAGGACGCGTACGCGAGCGGCGACGAGATGAGCTCGTCGACGGGGTCCTCGGAGTCGCGGGGCGCCGACGAGCCGTCGATGCAGCAGGAGCAGGGCGGCCAGGGACGCGGCCCCGGCCCGCGCGGCTACCAGGACGAGCCGGGCTTCGAGGGCGGCGACCAGGGGTTCTACGACGAGGACGACCAGTACTCGTCCGACATGGGCGGCATGCAGGACCAGGGCATCGCGAGCCACCGCCCGCGCCGCCAGGACGACGAGGACGAGCTGTACGGCAACCAGCTCGACGACATGCGCGACCGCGACGACGAGACCGGCGAGAACTGGTGACGTTCAGGCGCCTCCCGCCTTGAACACCGGGCGGGTGGACGGGTCGGGCGTGTGCGGCGGGAACCGGTCGAGCAGGCCGAGCGCCTCGTCGATCGCGCGGACGAGCTGGGCGTCGGTGCCGTTCGCGTGGTCCTGTGGCGTTATGTCGACATCGATGTCGGGGTCCGTCCCGTAGTTCTCGACGCGCCAGCCGACGTCGTCGAACGTGAACGAGAACTCGGGCTGGGTGGTCACCGTGCCGTCGGCGAGGCGGTGCCGGGGCCGGATGCCGACGACGCCGCCCCACGTCCGGCGGCCGATAAGCGGGCCGAGGCCGAGCAGCTTGAACGCGTGGCTGAAGATGTCGCCGTCCGAGCCGGTCCGCTCGTTGGTGATCGCGACCATCGGCCCGCGCGGCGACTCGCGCGGGTACGGCATCGGGACGCCCCAGCGCGGGAAGTTGTAGCCGATCCGGCGGCGCGCGAGCTTCTGCAGCAGCAGCCCGGACACGTTGCCGCCGCCGTTGAACCGCACGTCGACGATCAGCGCCTCGCGGTCGTACTCGGCGAGGAAGCCGCGGTGGAACTCGGCGTACCCGTCCGGGCCCATGTCGGGGACGTGCAGGTAGCCGGCGCGGCCGCCGGTCCGCTCGTGGACGAGCGCGCGGTTCGCGGTGACCCAGTCGCGGTACCGGCCGGGGCGCTCGTCGGCGAGGGTCCGGACGGCGACGGTGAACGGTGCCGCCTCGCCGCGCCGGATCGTCAGCAGCACCTCCTCGCCCGCGAGGTTGACCAGCCGCTCGCCGGGGACGACGCCGCCCGGCGCGACGGGCTCGCCGTTGATCGCGACGACCGCGTCACCGGGCCGGACGTCGATGCCGGGCCGGTTCAGCGGGGACGTGGCGGCCGGATCCCACGGGTCGCCCTCGATGATGTGCGCGAGCACGAACCGGCCGTCCCGGATCGCCCAGTCGACGCCGAGGAAGCCCTGGGCGTAGACGGGGCGGCTGCGATACTCGCCGCCGATCTCGTAGGCGTGGGACGTGCCGAGCTCGCCCTGCATCTCCCACAGCAGGTCGGAGAACTCCCCACGAGTTGTCACTTTGTCGACAAGAGGGAGGTAGCGGCGGTACACGGCGTCCCAGTCGATGCCCGCCATGTCCTCGTCCCAGAAGTGCTCGCGTTGCAGCACCCACGTCTCCCGGAGCATCTGCCGCCACTCGGTCGCCGGGGACACCGACACCTTGACGCGGTCCAGGTCGATCCAGCCGCTGCGGCGGCCCGGCCGGTCGTCCTGCGGCTGCTCGCGGCCCGCCGCGACCAGCCGCAGCCGCGACCGCGACCGGTAGAGGAGCGTGGCGCCGTCGCGGGCGAGCCAGAAGTCGCCGACGTCGCGCAGCCGGGTCCGCGCCTGCCGCGCCGCGAAGTCGTAGGCGTCGACGCGGCCGAGCGCCGGGTCGTCGCCGCGCCCGCCCTTCACCGGGAACACCGAGTACAGCGCCTGGCCCCTGATCCCCGCGATCCGCCCGTAGCGGCCCTCCGCGACGGGGAACGCGACGACCCGCCGCTCGATCCCGTCGAAGTCGATCGGCAGCCGCGCCGCCGCCGCGACGGTCGCGCCGAGACCGGGACCGGTGACGTCCCGCGCGTCCGACCCCTCCGCGAGGCTCGCCTCGCCGGGGGCGGGGGCTGATGCGGCCTTGCCGCCCACCGGGCGCGGCGCGGCCGTGAACGGCGACGGCACGTCCTTGCGCAGGGTGACCGCGTACGGGCGGGCACCGAGCGGGAAGCCCCGGTCGAACTGGAGCGTGTCGGACACCGGGTCGAACACGCGCTGCCCGATGAAGTACAGGTAGCGGCCCTCCGGGTCCCAGGCCGGGGCGCGGTCGTGCAGGACGGGGCGGGTGACCGGCGCGACCAGGCCCGTCTCGGCGTTGCACACCTTGATCGCGGTGGTCTGCGCGGACGTCGGGCAGGCGTAGGCGAGCCACTCGCCGCCGGGCGACCAGGCCAGGCCGCTGATCGCGCCGTACGGGCTGACGTCCAGCGGCACCGGCTCCAGCGGCCCGTCCCCCGCCGGTTCGAGCAGGTACAGCTCGTTGCGGTGGTTGGTGAACGCGAACCGGTCCGCGGCCGGCGACGGCGCCAGCTCCAGCACCCGGCCGACGTCCCCGGACGTCTCGGCGTGCGCCGCGTCCCGGGCGCCGGACGCCGTGAGCACCACGAGGCGCTCCCGCCCGTCCTCGCCGGACGCCGCCGCGATCAGCCGACGGTCGTCGTTGAACCAGGTCAGCAGCCGGTACCGGACGCCGTCCTGCCGCCCGTGCTGGCGGACCGGCCCCTCCCAGGCCGCGAACGAGTACGCCTTACCGCGGGCGGTGACCGCCAGGCCGTCGCCCGCCGAGTTCACCGTGACCGTGTCGAGGTACTCGGCGGCAGGTACGAACCGCCGGTTCCGCTGCGTGCGGGAGCTGCCGAGCCGCACGTCGATCCGGTGCGGGCCGCCGCCGTCGTCCGGGTCGAGGACGTACAGGTCGGCGGCGGCGTGGTAGACCAGCCGGCGGCCGTCGTCGCTGAGGTTGCGCGCGTAGTAGTCCTCGTGATGGGTGTGCCTGCGCAGGTCACCGCCGTCGGGCAGGCACGAGTAGACGTTGCCGACGCCCTCGTGGTCGGAGAGGAAGTAGATCCGCCCGCCGACCTGGCAGGGCGCCGCGAGGTTGCCGTCCAGCTCGATCAACCGCCGGAAGTCGCCGGTCCCGCCTGGGGCGATCCACAGGTCGCCCGCGGTCCCGCCCCGGTACCGCTTCCACCTGGCCGGGTCGGCGGTGTTGCGGCCGATGACGACCGCGCCGTCCGGCCCGTAGGTGGCGCTGCTCGCCGGCCCGTACGGAAGCTCGGCGGGAATGCCGCTGCCGGACGGGTCGATCGCGTACAGCCACTGGTAATCGCGGAACGGGCGCCGGACGTCGCTGGCGTAGACGATCCGTCCGTCCGGGTCCCAGCCGGTGATCGTGCAGGACGTCCCGTGGAACGTCAGCCGCCGCGCCGCGCCGCCCGCCGCCGGCATCGCGTACACCTCGGCGGGGCCCTCCTCCCGCCCGACGAACGCCAGCAGCCGCCCGTCCCGGGACAGGCGCGGATAGGCGGCCGCCGCGACCCCGGCCGTCAGCCGGTAGGCCCGGCCGCCGGACGCGGGCACCGTCCACAGGTCGTCCTCGCACACGAAGACGACGTCGTCCCCGTGGATCGACGGGAACCGCAGGTAGCCGCCGTTTCCCCCCACGCGCGGTCAGTGCCCGCTCTCCCCGCGAGGAATCTCTACGGCCGTCTTGGACGCGTCCAATACACGGTTAGACGGCGGTCGCGACCGGCGCCGGGACGAGCGCCGCCCGGACGGTCCGGCTCCGCTCCGCCGTCGACACCGCGAACACGACCTCCAGATCGCGCCCGTCCGCGCGGGCCGGGAACACGACGAACCGCCAGCATCCCTCGCGCCACACGTCCAGCGGCACGGCGCTCGCCACCACGTTCTCGTGCTCCGCCCACGCGGCGCTGTCATAGAGCGCCGCGTACGTCTCCGCGATAGGGCTGCGGCGCCGCTCGCACGGCGTCTCCGGACGCCCAAGCCCGCGCGCGCGGGACCGCCTGTCCAGCAGCTCCGGCAACTCGGGGGACAGCGCGGCGAACAGCGCCAGCTCCAGGACCAGCACCGGCCCGACCTGCATGTGCTCGTCCCGCAGCACGTCCAAGCCCGCCATGGGCGCGCCCAGCGACGCTATGCCCGCACCGGTGAACAGCAGCGCGCGCGCCACGCTGCGGCGGCCGACCCGCTTGGCGCTGAGGCCGCCGAAGCAGCCGCAGCCCGCGTCCGGCCGCCGCACGCGCAGCTCCCCCACCACCCAGGTCGCCGCCGCGAACGCCAGCGTCGTCGCCAGCCGCACCGAGAACTGGGAGGTCACGAGCAGCGCCAGCCCGAGCACGCCCTCGCCGAGGCCGAGCCCGAGGTTCAACCCGCGGCTGCGGCGCAGCGCCGTCAGCCCCGCGAGCCCGGCGGGGACCGGCACCCCGTGCACGTGGTCCGGCGCGTCCGCCGCCCGCTCGCGGATCGTCAGCTTCGCCAGGCAGGCCACCAGCAGCACCATCGCCAGCAGCAGCACCTGCGTGTTCTGGAACGTCACCATGACGAGCCCTCCTCCGCAGCGCCGCCGAAACCGATGGCCGGGACGTCCGGCCGCGCGAGCACGTTGAAGCACCCGGCCTCCAGATCGCCGCCGAGCCCCACGAACGTCTCCGGGGTCAGCTCCACGATCCGGCCCCGGGGCGACGCCCCGCACTCCACGCACCGGTCGCAGAACCGGGCCGCCGCGCAGCCGCACTCCACCACCGGCACGCGCCCCGCCCGCCCGCTGCACTCGTTGTGCACCGTGATCTCGCTGCCGATCGACAGGTACGGGAACGCGACGCAGCCCGACGGGGCGTCCGCGCACCCGCCGCCGTCCCCCTCCGGATCGACCGCCGGGTACGCCGCGCCGCGCGGCACCGGCGGGCCCGCGAACCAGGTCGCCGTGCCGCGCAGCACCGCCGGCGCGGGCTCCGCCGCCTCCGGGCCCGCCAGGTCGTCGGCCCGGTAGCCCGGCTGCGACGTGCCCGGACGCACCGCCTGCGGCCCGCCGGGGGAGCGCACGCAGATCACGTCGACCAGATAGCCGGGCTCCAGGCGCGGGTGCCGGACCAGCACCTGCTGGAGGGCGTGCGGGGGGATCGCCACATGGGCGCGCCCGCGATGGGGGCCCATGTCCACCTCCCAGGCGTCCCGCCCGCACGCCAGCAGGGTGCCGGCGACCCGGTCGGCGTCGACCCAGATCCGGTCGATCCCCGGCCCGCCGGATTTCGGCCGGACGACGGCCTCGCGCCCCGGGCGCAGCGCGGCGAGGCCCCCGCGCCCGCCGTGCCACACCGTCGTGTCCCCGCTCATGGCCAGCCGCAGCTCGGCGCCGTCCGCGTCCAGCACCAGCAGGTGCGGGCTCGCGTCCAGGATCGTCCCGGACAGCGCGCCGAGCGGGCTCGCCGCGTTCTCCGGGAGGCCGCCGGCCTCGGGCGACGCGCCGAGCACGGCCTCGCGGAGACGGCGGCGCCTGGCTCCACGGCGGTGGGGTAGCGGCATGGCGGCACTCCGGCTCGAACTTCACGGGGGGTGACGTCTGTTAGGACGGCCAGTCAAGAGTCACGCGCCGTGCACGCGCTGTCGACGGATTTGTCGCGATAAGTCGAGGGACGGGAGATGTTCCATCCACCTCGGATGAGGATTATTAACTGGTTGACCCGGATATGTACTTTAAGTAGGACCGGAATTACGATCAACCTGAGATCGTCAACTGTACCGGGAACCGGCGCGGTCAAGATCCACAAGCCGCGCCGACTCCACGACCCCTGGTTCGGTGGTGACGGTGAACAGCACGCGGCACGAGGAGTTCCGCGCCTACGTGGCGGACCGCGGCCCCACCCTGCTGCGCGCCGCCATGCGCCTGACCAGCGACCGCGCCGAGGCCGAGGACCTCCTGCAGGCCGCGCTCGCCAAGACCTACCTCGCCTGGGACCGCATCCAGGACCGGGCCGCCGTCGACGGCTACGTCCGGCGCGCCATGGCCAACACCCAGATCTCATGGTGGCGCCGGAAAAAGTTGGATATCTACCCCACGGATCAGGTTCCCGACCGTCCGGTGGACGATCACACCCGGCGCGCCGAAATGCGCGACGCCCTCGGCCGCGCGCTCGGCCGCCTCCCCGAACGGCAGCGCCTCGCGGTCATGCTCCGCTATTACGAGGACATGTCCGAAGCGGAGGTCGCCGACGTCCTCGGCGTCAGCGTCGGCACCGTCAAGAGCACCGTCTCCCGCGCCATGGCCCGCCTCCGCGACGACGACGGACTGTTTTAGCCCAGGGGGGCGACCCCCTGGAACCCCCGTCACGGTCGGCAGGCTGTTTCCCGCTCCGCTAGATGTAGTGACCATGGACGTTGGTGACGGCGACACGGTTCGATGAGCTTGAAATGGACGAGGACCTCCTGGCGAGGTGTGTGTCACCACAACATGCA
>NZ_JBEPCJ010000148.1:0-16815 GCF_040299565.1 Spirillospora sp. NPDC000708 | reverse complement strand
GCCCCCGGCGATCGAGCGCACACCCCGCAAGCTCGGCGTGCCGGGGGGCGCGCGCGCCCCCGCCCGCCGGCGCGGGTCCGACCCGCGCGGGTCGGACCCTCGTGCCGCCGACGCGGCGAAGGCGCGGGCGGCCGACCCGGACGCGGCGATGCGCGGCGTGCGGGGCGCGGAGGAGCGCGCGGCGCAGGAGCGCCTCGCCGCGGCGTGGAGCACCGCCGTGCGGCGGCACGACCGCGGCGCCGCGGTCGCGAGCTTCGCGCACGAGATCGTCGCGATCGTCGGCGCGGACGCCGTCGCGGACCCCGGCGGCGGCGAGCCGCCCGCGGGCCCCGTGCAGGCGATGGTGAAGGAGGCCGCGGCGCTGTTCGCCGAGCACCTGCCGGTGCGCCGCACGTTCTCCACCGGCATCAGCCGGACGGTGACGTGCCCGGCGGAGCTGCCGGAGGCCTACGAGCAGGCGGTGAAGGCCGTCCGGGTCGGGCGGCAGCTGCACGGCGCGGGCGCGCGGGCGCACTTCGACCAGCTCGGCGTGTACCGGCTGCTGAGCCTGGTGTCGGATCCGGCGGAGCTGCACGCGTTCGTCCGGGAGACCCTCGGCGAGCTGGCGGGCGACGACGAGCCGGAGCTGGTGGACCTGCGCCGCACCCTGCAGGTGCTGCTGGAGACGAACCTCAACGTCGCCGAGACCGCGCGGCGGCTGCACTTCCACTACAACACGCTGCGGTACCGGATCGGCAAGCTGGAACGGATGCTCGGGGCGTTCACCGAGGACGCGCATCTGCGGCTCAACCTCACCCTCGCCCTGCACGTGCTGCGCATGCGCGGTATCTGAGCGTAGCGGCGCCGTCCGGGTCCGCCCGGACGGCGCGCCGAACTTCGGCAGATGTCGCCGATGCCCGCCCACCGGGGTAGATCTACGTTGCCCGCAGGCGCGAGCCGGTGCGGACGCCCATGTCGACCAGGAGGAGCCCCGGATGGTGATCGGCTGGAAGCTGCACGGGGACGGGCGCACGCCGCCGCCCGGAGAGGTCGTCCGGCCGGGGGAGCGGCTGTCGTGGCCGCGCACCGCCGGCATCGGCGCCCAGCACGTGGTGGCGATGTTCGGCGCGACGTTCGTGTTCCCGGTGGTGATGGGCCTCGACCCGAACCTGTCCATCATGATGTCGGGGTTCGCGACGATCCTGTTCCTGCTGATCGTCGGCGGCCGGGTGCCGAGCTACCTCGGCACCAGCGCCTCGTTCGTCGGCGCGGTCGCGGCGATCCGCGCGGCGGGCGGCGACAGCGCGCGGGTGACCGGCGCGATCCTGGTCGCGGGCGCGCTGCTGCTGGTGATCGGCGTGATCGTGCACTTCCTCGGCGGCGAGGTCATCCACCGGGTGTTCCCGCCGGTGGTGACGGGCGCGGTCGTCATGCTGATCGGGTTCAACCTGGCGCCGGTCGTCGCGGACACGTACTGGCCGCAGGACCAGTGGGTCGCGCTGGCGACGCTGTGCTTCGCGGTGTTCTGCACGGTGGTGCTGCGCGGGTTCTGGTCGCGGATCGCGATCCTGCTGGCGCTGGTGTTCGGGTTCGTCCTGTCGTGGGTCCTGGACAAGACGGCCGGGGAGATCACGTCGGTGCTGCCGGGGCAGAACCTGCTGGACGGGGCGGGGAAGGCGTGCACGGCGGAGGGCCCGTTCTGCGTGCCGACGGCGTTCCCGCACGAGCGGCTGAACTTCTCGGCGGTGAAGGCGGCGGACTGGTTCGGGTTCCCGCACACGCACGCGCCCGACTTCAAGACCTCCGCGATCCTGCTGGCGCTGCCGCCGGTCATCGCGCTGATCGCGGAGAACACCGGGCACGTCAAGGCGGTGGCGGCGATGACCGGGGACGACCTGGACCCGGTGCTCGGCCGCGCGATCGGCGCGGACGGCGTCGGCACGGTGCTGGCCACGGCGGTCGGCGGCTCGCCCACCACGACCTACGCCGAGAACATCGGCGTGATGGCCGCGACCCGGATCTACTCGACGGCCGCCTACTACGTCGCGGCGATCGTGGCGGTGCTGTTCGGGCTGTGCCCGAAGTTCGGCGCGCTGGTCGCGGCGACGCCGGGCGGGGTGCTCGGCGGCATCACCGTCGTGCTGTACGGGATGATCGGCCTGCTCGGCGCGAAGATCTGGATCGAGAACCGGGTCGACTTCGGCGATCCGGTCAACCTCGTCCCGGTGGCGGCGGCGATCATCCTGGCGATCGGGAACGTCACGCTGAAGATCACCGACGACTTCCCGCTGCAGGGCATCGCGCTCGGCACCATCGCGGTGCTGGTCGGCTACCACCTGCTGAACGCGGTGCGCCGCCCGGACGAGTCGGGCGGCGGCGTCATCGCGCCCGCGGAGCGGGAGATCGGCGGGCCGGTCCGTCCCGGCGGAGGCGGCGAGCCCGGTGCGCCGGGCGCACGCCGCGAGCCGGGCGAGCCGGGCGAACCCGGCGGGCGCGGCGAGCCCGGCGAGCCTCCGGATCGCGAGAGCGATGCGGGCTGAGGGGGCGGCGCCGTGAAACCGCCCCCGTTCCGCCACCACGCGCCCCGCACCGTCGACGAGGCGCTCGGCATGCTCGACGGCGCCCCGGGCGCCAAGGTGCTCGCGGGCGGGCAGAGCCTCATCCCGCTGCTCAACATGCGCCTCGCCGCGCCGCCCGACCTGGTCGACGTCAACGGCGTCGCCGAGCTGGACACCGTGCACGTCGGCGACGAGGGCGTGCGGGTCGGCGCGCTGGCCCGGCACGCGCGGGTGGAGCGGTCGGTGGAGGCGGCGGCCGTGCAGCCGCTGCTCGGCCGCGCGCTGCGGCACGTCGCGCATCCGGTCATCCGCAACCGCGGCACGGTCGTCGGGAGCCTCGCGCACGCCGACCCGGCCGCGGAGCTGCCCGCGGTGCTCGCCGTCCTCGGCGGGACGGTCGAGGCCGCGTCGGTGCGGGGGCGCCGGACGATCCCGGCGGCGGAGTTCTTCACCGGCCCGCTGGAGTCGGCGCTCGGGCCGGGGGAGCTGGCGGTCGCCGCGTTCTTCCCGGCCGCGCCGCCCCGCACAGGGACGGCGTTCACCGAGACGGCGCGGCGGCACGGCGACTACGCGCTGTCCGGCGTCGCCGCGGTCGTCACGCTCGACGAGGACCTGCGGGTCGGCGGCGTCCGCGCCGGCTACCTCGGCATCGCGCCCGCGCCCCTCGTCCTCGACCTCGCGGAGGCGGCGGGGCCGCACGGCGACTGGCCGGCCGCCGCCGCGTACGTGCGGGAGCGGATCGACCCCGAGTCCGACATCCACGCGAGCGCCCGCTACCGCCGCCACCTGACCGGGGTACTGACGGAGAGGGCGCTGGCGACCGCCGCCGCCGAGGCGCTGAGGAGGGCGCGGGACTGATGGAGGAGCTCCACGACATCGCCCTGACGGTCAACGGCGTGCACCGCACGGCGCGGGTGCCCGCCCGGCGGCTGCTGTCGGACCTGCTGCGGCACGACCTCGGCCTGACCGGCACCCACGTCGGCTGCGAGCACGGCGTCTGCGGCTGCTGCACGGTGCTGATGGACGGCGACCCGGTCCGGTCCTGCCTGACGTTCGCGGTGACGGCCGCCGGGCACGCCGTCACGACGGTGGAGGGCCTCGCCGCGCCGGACGGCACGCCGTCCCCGGTCCAGCGGGCGTTCCGCGAATGCCACGGCCTGCAGTGCGGCTTCTGCACGCCCGGTTTCCTGTGCACGGTGACCGCGCTGCTGCGGGAGACGCCGCGCCCGACGGAGGACGAGGTGCTCGAAGGGATCTCCGGGAACCTGTGCCGCTGCACCGGTTACCAGAACATCGTGAAGTCGGTGCACCGCGCGGCCGAACTGCTCGCCGCGTCCGGCGGGTCCGGCGGGTCCGGCGCAGAGAGCGAGGCGTGATGGGGACGCGCGTGTTCGGCGAGCCGGTGGAGCGCCGCGAGGATGCGCGGCTCCTCACCGGCCGCGGCCGGTACCTGGACGACCTCGGGCGGGACGCGCTCGCGGCGGCGTTCGTCCGGTCCCCGCACGCCCACGCCCGCATCGCCGACATCGACGTGTCGGACGCGCTCGACGTGGAGGGCCTCGTCGCCGTCTACACCTGGGAGGACCTGCCGGGACGCGTCGGCGAGCCGCTGCCGCTGCTCATCCCGCACCCGGCCCTGACGCACGGCCGCACCGGGTACCCGCTGGCGCGCGACGTCGTCCGGCACGTCGGCGAGCCCGTCGCGATGGTCGTCGCCCGCGACCGGTACCTCGCCGAGGACGCCGCCGAGCGCATCCGCGTCGAGTACGAGCCGCTGCCCGCCGTCGTCGGCATCGAGAACGCCGAGCGCGCCGAGCACCTCGTCCACGACGACGTCCCCGGCAACGTCGGCGCCGTCCTGCTCCAGGAGACCGGCGACGCCGCCGCGGCGATCGACGCCGCGCCGCACAAGCTGGAGTTCCGGCTGTCGATCGAGCGGTCGGCGTCCACGCCGCTGGAGGGGCGCGGCGTGTACGCGCGCTGGGACGCCGACGACGGGTCGCTGCGCGTCTACTCCTCCACGCAGGCGTCGACCAGCGTGCGCGCCGCGATCGCCGCGCGGCTCGGCCTGCCGAACGGCAAGGTCGAGGTCGTCGCGCCGGACGTCGGCGGCGGGTTCGGCGTGAAGATCGTGCATCCGTGGCCGGAGGAGGTGCTCGTCCCGTGGGCGGCGCGGCTCCTCGGCCGCGAGATCAAGTGGACCGAGGACCGGCGCGAGCACTTCGTCGCCGCCGCCCACGAGCGCGGCCAGCTCCAGGACGTCCGGGTCGGGTTCGACGACGCGGGCCGCGTCCTCGGCCTGGACGTGCGGATCCTGCACGACCACGGCGCGTACACCCCGTACGGGATCATCATCCCGATCGTCACGTCGACGCAGCTGCTCGGCCCGTACAAGATCGGCGCGTACCGGGCCGAGGTCGTCAGCCTCTACACCAACACCCTCATCGTCACGCCGTACCGGGGCGCGGGCCGCCCGCAGGGCGCGTTCTGCATGGAGCGGACGATGGACCGCATCGCCCGCCACCTCGGCCTCGACCGCGCCGACGTGCGCGCCGCGAACTTCATCCAGCCCGACGAGTTCCCCTACGACCAGGGCCTGACGTTCCAGGACGGCCGCCCCCTCGTCTACGACTCCGGCGACTACCCCGAGCTGCTGCGCAAGGTGCGGGACCTCATCGGCTGGGACGGGTTCGAGGCGGAGCGGGCGGCCGCCGCGCGCCGCGGCCGCCGCATCGGCATCGGCGTCGGCGTGTACGTCGAGGGGACGGGCGTCGGCCCGTACGAGGGCGGGCACGTCGAGATCGACACCGCCGGGCGGGTGCACGTGTCGACCGGGCTGACCTCGCAGGGGCAGGGCCACGAGACCGTGTTCGCGCAGATCGCCGCCGCCGAGCTCGGCGTCCCGATCGGGGACGTGCATGTCACGACCGGGGACACGCGGCGGTTCGGGTACGCGGTCGGCACGTTCGCGTCCCGCGCCGCGGTGATGAGCGGGAACGCGATCGCGGTGGCGTGCCGGAAGGTCCGCGAGAAGGCGCTGCGGATCGCCGGGGAGGCGCTGGAGGCCGACCCGGGCGACCTGGAGATCACCGACGGGGTCGTGCACGTCCGCGGCGACCTGTCGGCGTCCGTCCCGCTGCGGACGGTCGCGGTGCTGTCGAACCCGCTGCGGTACGCGTTCGACGCGGAGACCGCCGCGGCGACGCAGTTCGCGGTGGGCCGCCCCGCGACGGAGCCGCCCGTCGCGGAGGGGGACGAGCCGGGCCTGGAGGGGCGCGGCTACTACTCGCCCGTCCGGTCGACGTTCGCCGCGGGCGCGCACGCCGCGATCGTGGAGACCGACCCGGACACCGCCGAGATCGCGATCCTGCGGTACGCGGTCGTGCACGACTGCGGGAGGCTCATCAACCCGATGGTCGTCGAGGGGCAGATCCACGGCGGCGTCGCGCAGGGCGTCGGCGGCGCCCTCTACGAGCGGATGGTCTACGACGAGTCCGGCCAGCTCCTGAACGCCTCGTTCATGGACTTCCTCATGCCGTACGCGACGGAGGTCCCGCGCATCGAGACCGACCATCTGGAGACGCCGTCGCCGCTGAACCCGCTCGGCATCAAGGGCGCGGGGGAGGCGGGCGTCATCCCGGTGTCGGCCGTCGTCGCCTCCGCCGTCGAGGACGCCGAGGGGCTGCGCGTCGAGGCGATGCCGCTGTCCCCGGACGCCCTGTACGAGCTGCGCGAACGGGCGTCCGGCGACCCGGGCCTGCGCGTCCGGGAGGCCGCGCGCGACGGCGGCGCGGCGGCTCCGGGCGGTCAGTTCGCGGCGGGCGTCTCCGGGGCGTTGCCGCCGAGCGAGCGCGGCAGGTAGTTCTGCACGGCGGCGGGCCGGAGCCCGGCCTGCTTGATCCAGCCGAGGATCATCCGGAACTCCCCGGCCAGGCCCTTGCGGTAGTGCATCAGGATGATGTCGCCGGGCTTGAAGCCCTTGCCGCCGTCGGCGCGCGCGAACCCGTTGTAGCCGACGCCGGGGCCGGACGTGCCGTTGTAGAACTCCGCCGTCCAGGTGAGGATCGACTTCATCCCGCAGTCCTTGGACGCCTGCCGCGTCGCCTGGTTGTACGCGCCGAACGGCGGCCGGAAGATCAGCGGCCGGCGGCCGTACTCGCGCTGGATCGCGTCCGCCGAGTCGCAGATCTGCCGTTTCTGCGCGTCGGGGGAGAGCGAGGGCATGTTCGGGTGCGTGACGGTGTGGTCCTCGATCTGCGAGCCCGCGTTGCGCATCGCGAGGAAGTACTGGCCCTGGCCCCGCAGATACGTCGTGGTCAGGAACGTCAGGATCGGCACCTTCTCCTTGCGGACGATGTCGACGAATTCCGAGTCGTAGGTGTAGCCGTCGTCGATGGTGAGGAAGACGACGCGCTCGGTGGTGTCGATGTGGTCGATGACGGGGGGCAGCCCGTCGGTGGACGGCTTCGGCGGCGTCCACGTGCCGGGCTTCGGCGTCGCCCATTTCTGGTCGGCGAGCACCGAGGAGAGCTGCGTCCGCATGGACGGCCCCGACGAGCCGCCCGCCTCGGCCCGGACCACCGGCCAGCCGCCCGCGGCCGCGCCGACGACTCCGGCGGTCACCATCGCGATCACGGGCGTCTTCCCTCGCATCGGCCGCGTTCTCCGTTCGGTTGGGGGGTTCGGTTCTCGTCGTTCGCTTCGGTTGACGCGCCCGCACGCCCGGGAGTTCGCGCGCGTCGGTATCAGCCGGACATATCTGACCATTTCCCTGCGGTGTCGCCGGGGATCTGCCCAATCCTCGGCGTGTACTCGGCACATGTTGCCGTTCGGTGCGGGGCCCGCATTCCCTAAAGTCGGAACATGCAGGTCAACGGCAGTGCCAGCGTCGCCGCGCCGCTCGCCCGCGTCTGGGACGCGCTCCAGGACCCGGCCGTGCTCGCCCGGACGATCCCCGGGTGCCGCTCCCTGGAGGAGACCGGCCCCGACACCTACCGCATGACGGTCACCGCCGGCGTCGCGTCCATCCAGGGCACCTACGTCGGGCGCGTCGAGCTCGCCGACCCCGACCCGCCGCGCTCGTTCACGCTGCGCGCGCAGGGCCAGGGCGCGCCCGGCACGGTGGACGCCACGGTCCGGGTCCGGCTCTCGGACGGCGGCGGCTCCACCCGCGTCGACTACGCCGCCGACGCGGTCGTCGGCGGGATGATCGGCGGCGTCGGGCAGCGGATGCTCGGCGGCGTCGCCAAGCGGACGGCCGGCGAGTTCTTCGCCGCCGTCGAACGCGACCTGACCGCGCCGCCCGCCGAACCGGAGACCCCGCCGCCCGCCCCGGCGGCCGCGCCGTCCTCCACCGCACGGCCGGAGACCGGCCGGGTGTTCCCGGGACGCGCCGCCGCCGAGCCGGCCACGCCCGGCGGGACGGCCGGAGCGCCGATGGTCGCCGCGTTCCTCGCCGGAGGCGCCGTCGCTCTCGCCGGGGTCGCCCTCGGCCACCTCCTCGCCCGCCGCCGGCGCTGAGCCGCAGTGGGCCGTCGTCATGGCGGCGCCGGCGACTCGCCGCCGGTCGGCGGACGTGTGGCAGGTCAGGCGTCGCGGCGCTCGAACAGGACGAGCGCCGCGGCCAGCACGACCGCCGTGTACACCGCGAAGACGCCGAGGCCCGTCCACGGGGCGAGCGAACCGGACTTGTGCACCGGGTCGAGGATCGCGCCGCCCGCGTTGGACGGCAGGAACTTGTTGACGGTGTCGCCCCACGTGCTCGGCAGGAACCCGCCCGCGATGCCGAGCACGAACAGCACCACGAACAGCAGCACGATCGAGCCCGCCGTGTGCCGCAGCAGCGTCCCGATGCCGAGCGCGAGGATCGCGACCAGCGCCAGGTAGATCCCGCCGCCGATCACCGCGCGCAGCACCCCGGGATCGCCGATCGAGCCGTCGAGGTGCTTGGACGCGAGGATGCCCTGCGCCGCGTAGAACGACGCGAACGTCACCACGATCCCGACCACCAGCACGACCGCGCCCAGCACGACCGTCTTGGCGGCCAGGTACGCGGCCCGCCGCGGCACCGCCGTCAGCGCCGTCTTGATCATCCCGGTGCCGTGCTCGGCGGTGATGACCAGCACGCCCAGCGCGCCGAACACCACCAGGCCGAAGTAGTAGGCGACCTGCGTCGGGAGCATCGGGGTGAACGTCGCCCGGTCCCGGGCGCTCATCTGGTCGAAGGACGCGGTGAACGCCAGCGCCCACAGCGCGGAGAACCCGATGAGCACGACGGCGCCGGCCAGCAGCGTCCAGAACGTCGACCGGACCGTGGCGATCTTCGTCCACTCCGAGGACAGCACATGCGCGAACCGCACGCGCTTGACGTCCCTGCGAGACCCCGCCCGCGCGGGAGCGGCCGGTGCGTTCACGCGCCCGCCCCCGGGGACGGCGCGCCCGGCCCCGCCGCGGCCGGGTTCGCCGTGCCCGGCACACCGGCGTGGTACTCGACGGTCTCGCCGGTCAGCCGCATGAACGCCTCCTCCAGGGACGGCTGGACGGTCGCCAGCTCGTGCAGCCGCAGCCCGTTGTCGGCGGCGACGTCGCCGATCTCCGCCGCGGGCGCCCCGTACACCCGCAGCGCGCCGTCCGGGTCCTGCTCCAGCCGCCTGCCGGGGCCGTCGAGCAGCCGCGCCAGCTCGGCGGCCTGCGGCGAGCGCACCAGCACGTGGCTGGTCGCGTTCGCGCCGATGAACTCGGCCATCCCGGTGTCGGCGAGGATGCGGCCCCGCCCGATGACGACGAGGTGCTCGGCCGTCAGCGCCATCTCCGACATCAGATGGCTGGAGACGAACACGGTGCGGCCCTCCCGCGCGAGCCGCCGCATCAGCGTGCGGATCCACAGGATGCCCTCGGGGTCCAGCCCGTTCACCGGCTCGTCGAACATCAGCACGCCGGGGTCGCCGAGCAGCGCGGCGGCGATGCCGAGCCGCTGCCCCATGCCGAGCGAGAAGCCCTTGGACCGCTTCCGCGCGACGCTCCGCAGCCCGACCAGGTCCAGCACCTCGTCCACCCGCCGGCGCGGGATCGCGTTGCTCTTGGCCAGGCACAGCAGGTGGTTGTAGGCGGTGCGGCCGCCGTGCACGTTGCGGGCGTCGAGGAGCGCGCCGACCTCGCGCAGCGGCGCGCCGAGCGTCCGGTAGCGGCGGCCGCCGACGGTGACCTCGCCGGCGGTCGGGCGGTCCAGGCCGAGGATCATCCGCATCGTCGTCGTCTTCCCGGCCCCGTTCGGGCCGAGGAAGCCGGTCACGCGGCCCGGCGCGACGCTGAAGCTGGCGCCGTCGACGGCGGTGGTGTCGCCGTACCGCTTCGTCAGCCCGCGCGCCTCGATCATGAACGTCTGATACCGGACGGCCCGCGCGCGGAAACGGCGGCGGCGGGCAACCGGCCGGATTTTCACCGCCCGATTGCCCGCCGTTGGGCCGTGCCCGTCGCCGTGCCGTCGCCGTAGGGCGCGGTCCTAGCTCACCGCGACCAGGTCGACGACGAAGATCAGCGTCTCGCCGGGCTTGATGGCCGGGCTCGGGCTGCGGTCGCCGTAGGCCAGGTGCGGCGGGATGACCAGCTTGCGCCGGCCGCCGACCTTCATCCCGGCGATGCCCATGTCCCAGCCCTTGATGACGCGGCCGGAGCCGAGCTCGAAGTCCAGCGTGCCGTCCCGGTTCCAGGACGCGTCGAACTCCTCGCCGGTGGACCAGGAGACGCCGACGTAGTGCATCGACACGGTCGAGCCCTTGACGGCCTCGGGGCCGTCGCCCTTGGTGATGTCGGTGATGTCGAGGTGCGCGGGCGGCTGCCCCTCGGGGAAGTCGATCTCGGGGCGTTCAAGCGCCATGGAAGGGCTCCAGCGGTGTCATCGGATGCTTTTTCGGACGGCTGCCCAGCCTAGCGCCGCCGCCGGGGCCGCAGCGCGTCCCCCGGCCCGAGCGCGTGCCCTGACCAAAGAACGGCGGTCCCGTTGGCACATTGCGACGGTTCCCCGGGCGCGGCCCGTCCGGTAGACCGTTGGGCATGGCACGGCGGCTGCGCATCGGGATCGACACGGGCGGGACGTTCACCGACGTCGTCGCGCTGGACACCGGAGGGGACGGGGCCGGCGGCGAGCCCGTCACCACCAAGACCCCGTCCACGCCCGCCGACCCCGCCGAGGGGTTCGCGGCGGGCGTCGCCAAGGTGCTCGGCCTGCTCGGCGCGTCCCCCGAGGACGTCGCGGCGCTGTCGCACGGCACGACCGTCGCGACGAACCGGCTGCTGGAGGACCGGATCGACGACCTCGGGTTCGTCACCACCGACGGCTTCGCGTCGATGCTGGAGATCGCGCGGCAGAGCGTCCCGGACGGCTACGGCAACAGCTACTTCTGGGTGAAGCCGCCGCGGATCGTCCCCGCGCACCGGGTGCGGACGGTCGGCGGGCGGCTCGACCACACCGGCGCCGAGCTGCGCCCCTTCGACACCGAGTCGGCGGTCGCGGCGGCGCGCTGGTTCCGCGACGCGGGGATCCGCGCGATCGGCGTGTGCTTCCTGCACTCCTACGCGAACCCGGCGCACGAGCTCGCGATGCGCGAGGTGCTGCGCCGCGAGCACCCGGACGCGGTCGTGTCCCTGTCGTGCGAGGTGCTGCGCGAGTACCGCGAGTACGAGCGGTCCGTGACGACGCTGGTGGACGCCGCCGTCAAGCCCGCGATGAACGGCTACCTCGCGCGGATCGCCGAGCGCGTCGCGTCCCGGCTGCTGGTGATGAAGAGCAACGGCGGCGTGCTGTCGGCGGACGAGGTCGCAAGGCAGCCGATCACGACGGTGCTGTCCGGCCCGGCGGCGGGCGCGCTCGGCGCCGCGTTCGTCGCCTCCCGCGGCGGCCGCGGCTCCGTCGTGACGCTGGACGGCGGCGGCACGTCCACCGACGTCGCCGTCGTGCTGGACGGCGAGCCGACCGTCACCACCGAGGGGACGATCGGCCGCCACCCCGTCAAGATCCCGATGATCGACATCGTGACGGTCGGCGCCGGCGGCGGGTCGATCGCGCGGCGGTCGGCGGACGGCGCGCTGAAGGTCGGGCCGCGCAGCGCCGGCGCCGACCCCGGCCCCCTCTGCTACGGCCGCGGCGGCACCGAGGTCACGGTCACCGACGCGCACGCCGTCCTCGGCCGCATCCCGCCGCACCTGCTCGGCGGCGAGGTGCCGCTGGACGTGCCCGCCGCCCGCGCCGGCCTCGAAACGCTCGCCGCCGGGCTCGGCCTCACCGTCGAGCGGGCCGCCGCCGGGATCCTGGAGATCTCCGCGTGGAACCAGGCCAACGCGATCCGGCAGATCACCGTCCAGCGGGGCCTGGACGTCCGCGACTACCTGCTCGTCGCGTTCGGCGGGTCCGGGCCGCTGCTGGCGTGCCGGCTGCTCGACGTCCTCGGCCTGCCCGCCGCCGTCGTCCCGGAGAACCCCGGCAACCTGTCGGCGCTCGGGCTGCTCACCGTGGACGTGAAGAACGACCACGTGCGGACGCGGGTCGTCCGCGACGCCGAGCTGGACGCCGCCGTCCTCGCGGAGGCGTTCGCCGAGCTGGAGGACGAGGCCGGGGCGGCGCTCGCCCGCGAGGGCTTCCCCGAGGGGCGGCGGCGCTTCGTCCGGTCCGCCGACCTGCGCTACTACGGGCAGGCGTTCGAGGTCCGCGTCACCGCCCCGGCGGGACCGCCCGGCGAGGCGTTCCGCGCGGAGGTCGTCCGCCGCTTCCACGACGCGCACGCCGACCGGTACGGCTACTGCCACCGCGACGACCCGCGCCATCCCGTCGAATGGGTCAACCTTCGCGTGTCCGGCATCGGGCCGATCGAGCGGCCGCAGCTCCCGGAACGCGCGCCGGGCGACGGCGACCCGTCGCGCGCCCGCACCGGCACCCGCCCGGTGTATTTCGACGCCTGGGAGGAGACACCGGTGTACCGGCGCGAGAAGCTCGCCCCGGGCGACGTCGTCGAGGGACCCGCGGTGATCGAGGAGTATGGCTCCACCCTCCCACTACACCCCGGCTTCACCGCCCGCCTCGACTCCCACGGCGACCTCGTGGTGACCGCGGCGCACCGGACGGAGGCGGGCCGATGAGCGCCGACCCGATCCTCCTGGAGATCGTCGAGGGCACCCTCGCGTCCGTGGAACGCGAGGTGGAGACGGCCATCGCCCGCACGGCCCGCTCCCCGATGATCCGGGACGCCCACGACTTCCGCGCCGGCATCCACGACCGGCGGCTCCGCAAGCTCACCGGACGCTCCTACTCCGCGCTCGTCCAGCCCGTCGCCCGGGACTTCCCGATCGACGAGATGCGCCTCGGCGACGTGTTCTTCCACAACGACGTGTACCTGTCCGAAGGCGGCATCGGCCACCTCCCCGACCTCTGCGTGACCGTCCCGGTGTTCCATGACGGCGAGGTCGTCGCGTTCGTCCAGGCGTTCGGGCACCACGACGACATCGGCGGCGCCGTCCCCGGCTCCATGCCGAGCCACGCCCGCAGCGCCTACGAGGAGGGCCTGATGGTGCCGCCCATCAAGCTCTGGGACCGGGGCGTCCCGAACCGGGCCGCGCTCGCCATCATGACCCGCAACTCGCGGATGCCCGACTCGCTCGCCGGCGACCTCGACGCCGAGTGCTCCGCCTGCCTCATGGGCGCCCGCCGCCTCGGCGACCTGTTCGCCCGCTACGGCCGCGCGGACGTCGAGTCCTGCTTCGACGCGATCATCTCCCGCACCACCGACACGTTCCGCCGCGAGCTGCTCGCCAAGATCCCGGATGGCACGTTCGTCTGGGAGGACTACGCCGAGCACGACGGCGTCGACCCGCCCCGCCTGCACGCGCAGCGCATCACCCTCACCGTCGACAAGTCCGCGGACGTCCCGCTCGTCATCGACTTCGCCGGGACGTCCCCGCAGGCCAAGGGCCCGATCAACCACGCGGGCGACTACGCGGGCGGCGTCTTCCTCAAGAAGTGGCTGGCGCCCGTCCTGCGCAACCTCGCCGACACCCCCGAGCGCGCCGCCGAACTCGACGTCAACGAGGGCGTCGTGCCCCTCATCGAGATGCGCTTCCCGGAGAAGGGCACGCTCCTCACGCCCGTCTTCCCGGCCCCGACCAACGCCCGCACGTTCGTCATCCTGCGGCTCCTCGGCGTCCTCGCGGGCGTCCTCGCCAAGGCCACCGGCGGGCGCATGCCCGCCGACCAGGAGACGATCCGCTACACCGGCGTCTACGGCGAGGACGACCGCGGCCCCTACCTGATGCGCGAGGTCCTCGGCGGCGGCTCCGGCGGACGCCCCTACGCCGACGGCGAGGACACCATCCACATCGTCCCCGACTCCCGCAACATCCCCGCCGAGTTCGCCGAGGCCCGCTGGCCGTTCCTCGTCGAGCGCCTCGGCCTCGCCACCGACTCCGGCGGCCCCGGCGAGTTCCGCGGCGGCCTCGGCTACGACAAGCACATCCGCATGCTCCGCGACGCCCACTACATGTCGATCGCGGACCGCTCGATCCTCTCCTGCTGGGGCGTCAACGGGGGCCGCGCCGGCCGCCCCTTCCGCGTCGACATCGACGGCACGCCGATGGACGGCCTCGTCGACGACCACCCCGTCCGCGCCGGGCAGGTCATCCGCATCCGCACCACCGGAGGCGGCGGCTGGGGCGACCCCCTGGACCGCGACCCGTCCCGCGTCGCCGCGGACGTCCGCGACGGCAAGGTGTCGCCGAACGGCGCCCGCGACGACTACGGCGTCGTCCTCCGCGACGGCGAGGTCGACGCCGCGGCGACCGACGCGCTCCGCGCCCGCATCCGCGCCGACCGCGGCCCCGCCCCCTTCTTCGACCGCGGCCCCGGCTACCCGACTCTCTCCGGAGGAGCGACGTCCGCCGACGTGGACTGAAAGCCCACGGCGTGGCCGCTTGCGGCTGCGGAGCCCTCGCGGCACGCCCGGGCTGCGGACTCACCGCGGCGTCCGGATACGGTCAGTGATCACATCGTCACGATGACCCGTTGGTCTCTTAGCCTTCGGGTAATCGAGGCGCGCGGAGGTACCGATGGTGTGGTCGACCCAGGAGCAGCTGGCGCAGGCCCGCAAGCGGCCGCAGAGCAAGGATGGGACCCTGTACGGGGCCCTTGAGCCGATCATGGAAGCGGCCGGCGGCGACGAACCGACCAACGGGAGCCTGCTGGACTCCCTCCTCCAGAGAGGCTCGCTCACGACCGAGACGGCGCGGCGGCACCTCGCCCTGATCGAGGGATTCGGGCAGGTCAACTCCACGTTCGACGAGACGTACGAGATCCTCCTGCTCGTCCGGTCCCTCCCGCAGACCTACGCCTACATCGACGGCGCGAAGCTGCTGGTCGAGACGCGACGGCTCGCCGAGACCCGATTCGTCCCAGAGCGCCTCGAAACGACCGACCAGGTCATGGACGCGGTGCGGAAGGGATTCGCCGACGGAGGCGGCGGCCACGGGATCTCGACCGCCTACACGTCCCTCGGCGTCCGCCACACCACGATCGCGGAGACGTACCCGTCACCGCCCGACCACCCCTACATCAACCAGGTCAGCCTCGCCTACACGCTGCTGACCTTCTCCTACACGCCCCTGCTCGGCCTGCGGGCGGTCGGCGAGGACATCCCCGAAGGCGACGCCCTCCTCACCTGGATGGGCGTCTGGAAGATCATCGGCTCCGTCATGGGCATCGAGGAGGGCGGCCTCCCCGACACGTTCGACGAGGCGCGAGGACTCTGGGACCTCATCCTCGCCAGCCCCGGCTACGGCGCCAGCCCCGAAGGCGTCCAGCTCCTGCGGGCGCTGAAGGAGCACGTCGCGTCCAACCAGAAGGCGGAACCGCCGGTCGACCTCATCGGACAGCACGGAGACGCCGCGGTTCTCGCGCTCCTCAAGTCCTGAGCCGGCGCCCGCTCAGGAAACCGGCTGCCGCTCGTCCGCCCTCCTGCCGTGAACGCCGCCCGCGGGGGCCGCCGGACCGCCGCCGCGAGGCCGGATGACCCATCCCAGAAGAGCGCTGATCAGAACGGTCGCCAACGCGCCCGCCCCGAGCACCGCGAACACCGCGGTGAGACTGACGTCGATCATGTGACGCCCCTTCCCGAAGGGCTCGCATTCCCTTCGCGAATCGCATTTCGTGACCTGGGTCACCTGAATGGCATCGAGAGGAGACTTCCAGCCTAGGTTCGCCCGTCGCCATTCAGAGCCCGCCGGGCCTGCGATATGCACCACAGAATGCAAGGTGAGCCGCACATCACAATCGTCATCTCCGCGCAATGACACGCGCGCCGTCCGCGGCGAGGGCGGACCGGAAGACCGCGTGGGAGGATGACCTCATGACGGCATCACCCCGTATCACCCACGTCTCCTGGGGACGCATGGAGGTCGAAGGGCTCCCACCCGGCAAGGACTTCAAGCTGTATCCCGGAGGCGGTCGGGAATGGGACTGGGGCGAGCACGGAACCCGGCACGAGCCGGGGATCCAGCCCGCGGACGTCCAGGAACTCCTCGACCACGGGTGCACGACCGTGGTCCTCAGCCGAGGCATGGAGCTGCGGCTGCACACCATGCCGGAGACCCTCGAACTGCTGCGGAAGCACGGCGTCGAGGTCCACGTGGAAGAAACGAAAGCGGCCGTTGACATGTACAACAGGCTGGCCGCCGAGGTCGCCGTCGGAGGCCTTTTCCATTCCACGTGCTGACCAGCCGTTCATCCCTTCCCATCGACCGGAGAGGGATGGGACGTATGGTCCGCCGGAGAACAAGGACGACCGGAAGCAGAGCGACCCGGTAGCGGCGGCTCCGCTACCTGGGGGACCGGGATCGGCGTGCAGAAGCGCCCAGCGCGCGAGTAGAAGCATCGGACCGCGCGCGACCTGAAATCCTGCGCGTCCGCGCAGCAGCGACGGAGTGATCACCGGGTGAGCGCTGCGGCCGGCCCGGCACGGTAGCCGGCAGGGCCGCCGCCGCCCACCACCTCAGGCATGGACGAGCCTGATCCATCTCACGACGCCAGCTGCTCCCGCTGTAGCGTTCACTCTCAATCTATTGCAACGCAACGAGCAAGGTCGTTGCATTACTTCTTGAACCGTTGCAACAATAATCTTGGATCTACCAGCGAAGACAGTGGTTTCGTGCAACAGGCTTCTTGCTGAACCTGGAAAGGCAACGTAGCGTTTGCGTTGTCAGAAACAAGCGGGCCGCAAGGGCGGCCCCCCAGCAAGGAGCA
>NZ_JBEPCJ010000147.1:0-17244 GCF_040299565.1 Spirillospora sp. NPDC000708 | reverse complement strand
CGGCCGAACCGGCCAGGTCGATAAAGGCACTGGCTTTTAACACGCTGTTGAGTTCTCAAGAAACGGACACCCACCGCGCCGGACCCGCTCCCGCGAGCCCCAACCCCGGGGCAACCCTTCAAGCCTACCCGATCCGCCCGCTTTGTCAAACTCTGGGCGGTTCGGCCTCCAACGTCCCATTTGGGCGCGGACAGGTCCGTCCCAGCTGATCTGTTGGAGGTTCCCCCGGGGCCGGCCGCCTTGTCGGCGTCCCGCTCCCCCGTGGGGCGTGTAGAACATTAGGTCCCTGCGAGGGGACCGTCAAATCGATCGCCTGCGACACGTTTAAGCAGGTCAGAGGGGGTTTCATGGTCTCAGACCGGCCCAGTTGAGGCCGCTCGTGACCTCACTGTGACGTGGATCTACCGAAGTTTTCCCCCGGGTAGGCCGAGCGCCCGCCCGGAGAGGTCCGGACGGGCGCTCGTCACGCGCGGTTCAGGAGCCGGTCACCTCGACGCCGCCGACGTTCCGCTTGCCCCGCCGCAGGACGAGGAAGCGGCCGTGCAGCAGGTCGCCGGACGCCGGGGCGGCGTCCTCCGACTCGACCTTGGCGTTGTTCAGGTACACGCCGCCCTGGGCGATCGTCCGCCGGGCCTCCGACTTGCTCTTGCAGAGCCCTGAGGCCGCCAGGAGATCCACGACGGGCGGGAGCTCCCCCGGTGGGATCTCCGTGCGGGGCACCTCGGCGAGCGCGGACCTGAGGGTCCGCTCGTCCAGCTCCTCCAGCGCGCCCTGGCCGAACAGGGCCTTGGACGCGGCGATGACCGCGGCCGTCTCGTCCGCGCCGTGGACGAGCGTGGTCATCTCCTCGGCGAGGGCGCGCTGCGGCAGGCGTGCGGCGGGCCGCTCGGCGCCCTGCTTGACCAGGTCCTCGATCTCCTCGCGGGAGCGGAAGCTGAAGACCTTGAGGAACTTCTCCACGTCGCGGTCGTCGGCGTTGATCCAGAACTGGTAGAACGCGTACGGCGAGGTCAGCTCGGGGTCGAGCCAGTACGTCTCGCCCCCGGCGGTCTTGCCGAACTTCGTGCCGTCCGCCTTGGTGAGCAGCGGCGTCGTCAGCGCGTGGGCGCTTCCGCCCTCGACGCGGCGGATGAGGTCGACGCCGGCGGTGAGGTTGCCCCACTGGTCGCTGCCGCCCGTCTGCAGGACGCACCCGTACCGGCGGTACAGCTCCAGGAAGTCCATGGACTGCAGGAGCACGTAGCTGAACTCGGTGTAGCTCATCCCGGTGGTGTCGAGGCGGGCCTTGACGGTCTCCCGGGCGAGCATCCGGTTGACCGGGAAGTGCTTGCCGATGTCGCGCAGGAACTCGATGGCCGACATGGGGCCGGTCCAGTCGAGGTTGCTGACCATGGTGGCGCCGGTGGGGCCTTCGTCGAAGTCCAGGAACCGCGACACCTGGCCGCGGATCCGCTCGACCCAGCCGGCGACGGTCTCCTCGGAGTTCAGGACGCGTTCGGCGCTCTTGCCGCTCGGGTCGCCGATCAGGCCGGTGGCGCCGCCGACGAGGCCGAGGGGTCGGTGGCCCGCCTTCTGGAAGCGCCGCAGGATGAGGATCTGGATGAGGTTGCCGAGGTGCAGCGAGGGCGCCGTCGGGTCGAACCCGCAATACAGCGTGACCGGCCCCGCGGCGAGCAGCGCCCGCATCTCGTCCAGATCGGTGGACTGCGCGATCAGGTCGCGCCACGCGAGGTCATCCAGGATGTCGGTCACGTTCTCCCTCGTCTCAGCCTTGCCGTCCGGCTCTTTCACCAGACTGCCCGATGGGCCTGAGCCCACGCCAACGATATTCGGAGGTCAGGCCCGCCAGGCGGCCTTCCGGCGGACGCGCGGGACGTGCGCCCGGTACGGCGACACGGTCGGGTCTCCGTCGATATAGAACCGCCACGGCACCTCCTTGGCGCCGTTGACGCCGGTCCGCGGCCCGCTGCGGATCAGCGCTGGGTCGGCGGGCTCGCCGCGCAGGATCGTCATCTCGCCGCCGGGCGTGCACACGTCCAGGCCGTTCTGGTCCCGGACGACGCCGAGGGCCTGGCACAGCCGGGCCGGGCCGCGGGCCAGGTCGCGAACGGTGGACTTCGGGCGGCGGGCCCGCGCGAGGTCCTCCCCCGCGATGATCTCGCCGGCGCGCAGCAGCACCGCCGACGACGTCCCCTCGGGGCCGCAGACCAGGTTCATGCAGAAGTGCATGCCGTAGGTGAAGTACACGTAGACGTGCCCGGGCGGCCCGAACATGACGGCGTTGCGCTCCGTCCTGCCGCGGTAGGCGTGCGACGCGGGGTCGAGGGGACCGGCGTACGCCTCGACCTCGGTGAGCCGCGCGGCGACCTCGCCCTCGGGCGTGCGATGCGTGATCACGTGCCCGAGCAGCGAGGGCGCCACCTCGTCCACCGGCCGGTCGAAGAAGTCCCGTGGCAGCAGCGCTCCGTCCATCGCCTCACCGTGGTCTAGGGGGTGGTCCGCCGGTCGACCAGCCTAGAGGGCGCCGCGGACCGCCCCGGCCGGGCGCCCGGTCAGGCGTCGGAGTCGGCGGCCCAGGAGGCGTGGTCGTTCACCTGGGAGCGCAGCGCGGCGATCTGCTCGCGGACGCGGTCGGGCGCGGTGCCGCCGTAGGCCTTGCGGGACGCCAGGGCGCCCTGGACGTTGAGGACCTCGCGGACGTCCGGCGTGAGGTGCGACGACACCTTGGCCAGCTCGTCGTCGGTGAGGTCGTCGAAGTCCTTGTCGTTGACCTGGCACCAGACGACGAGGTGCCCGACGACCTCGTGGGCGTCGCGGAACGCGACACCGCGCCGGACCAGCAGCTCGGCGAGGTCGGTGGCGAGGGCGAACCCGTCGGGCGCGGAGGTCTCCAGCCGCTCGGTGTTGACCCGCATGGTGGCGATCAGGCCGGACATCGCGGGCAGGACGAGCAGCAGCGTCTCGACGGCGTCGAACGCGCCCTCCTTGTCCTCCTGGAGGTCGCGGTTGTAGGTGAGCGGCAGGCCCTTGAGGGTGGTGAGGAGGCCGACGAGGTGGCCGATGAGCCGGCCGGCCTTGCCGCGGGCCAGCTCGGCGACGTCGGGGTTCTTCTTCTGCGGCATGATCGACGACCCGGTGGCGTAGGTGTCGTCCATCTCGATCCAGCGGAACTCCTGCGACGCCCAGAGGCAGACCTCCTCGCCGAGGCGGGACAGGTGCACGCCGATCAGCGCGGCGGTGAAGAGGAACTCGGCGACGAAGTCGCGGTCGGCGACGGCGTCCATGGAGTTGGGCGCGGCGGCGTCGAAGCCGAGTTCCGCGGCGGTGGCCTGCGGGTCGAGCGGCAGCGACGAGCCGGCGAGGGCGCCGGAGCCGAGCGGGGAGACGGCGGCGCGGCGGTCCCAGTCGCGGAGCCGGTCGATGTCGCGGGTGAGCGGCTGGACGTGCGCGAGCAGCTGGTGGGAGAACAGGACCGGCTGCGCGTGCTGCAGGTGGGTCATGCCGGGCGCGGCGACGCCGAGGTTGTGCTCGGCCTGCGCGATCAGCGCGGTCTCCAGCTCGACGAGCCGGGACACGATCTGCCGGGCGTGGTCGCGCAGGTACAGGCGCAGGTCGGTGGCGACCTGGTCGTTGCGGCTGCGGCCGGCGCGCAGCTTGCCGCCGAGGGCGCCGAGCCGCTCCAGCAGGCCGCGTTCGAGGGCGGTGTGCACGTCCTCGTCGGCGACGGCGGGCCGGAACTCCCCGGACCGGCAGGCGGCCTCGAGGTCATCGAGGGCACCGATCATGCGCTCGAGCTCGTCGTCGGTGAGCAGCCCGGCCCGGTTGAGGACGCGGGCGTGGGCGCGGGAGCCCATCAGGTCGTACGGGGCGAGCCGCCAGTCGAACTGGACGCTCACCGAGAGCCGCGCGAGCGCGTCCGACGGGCCGCCCTCGAACCGGCCGCCCCACAGTCGCGTCGGTGCCTTGGTCACGGAATTCCTCTTCTTCTCGGCGCTGTTTCTCGCGCTGTGCGTTCGTGTACTCGCCATCCCACCATGCCCCGGGGCCGGGGCGCGCGTCAGGCGCCCCGCGCGGCGGGCCGCGGTGGCGCCCGGGGCGGAGGACGGCGCTAACCTCGTCGTTCCCGGCCGGCGGTCAGCCTGAGGAGCGCCCCGGCGACCTCGTCGCCGCCGTCCGGGTCGCGGGCGATGACGAGGATGGAGTCGTCGCCCGCGACCGTGCCGAGGATCGTCGGCCACTCGGCGTGGTCGATCGCCGAGGCCAGGTACTGCGCCGCGCCCGGCGGGGTGCGGACGATGACCAGGTTCGCCGACGCCTCCGCCGACACGAGCAGTTCGGCGGCGATCCGGGAGAGCCGGCCGGCGAACGTCTCGGCGGCGCCGGTGCGGGCGCGGCGGATCCGCTCGCCGCCCTCGCCGGGGACGGCGTAGATGAGGCTGCCGTCGTCGGCGCGGAGCTTGACGGCGCCGATCTCGACGAGGTCGCGGGAGAGGGTGGCCTGGGTGACGTCGACGCCGTCGTCCTGCAGGAGCTTGGCGAGCTCGCCCTGCGAGTGGACGGGGTGGCGGGTCAGCAGGTCGATCACCCGGGACTGGCGGGCGGTCTTGGTCATCGGGGTGGTCAACGGGATCGCTCCAAGAGCCAGATCAGCAGTGCCTTCTGGGCGTGCAGCCGGTTCTCGGCCTCGTCCCACACGCGGCTGCGGGGGCCGTCGATGACGCCGGCGGTGATCTCCTTGCCGCGGTAGGCGGGCAGGCAGTGCAGGACGATCGCCTCGGGGTCGGCGAGGGCGAGGAGGTCCTCGTTGACCTGGTACGGCTCGTAGAGCGAGGTGTCCTTGCCCTCCTCCCCCATCGACACCCAGGTGTCGGTGGCGAGGACGTCGGCGCCGGCGGCGGCGCGGGCGGCGTCGTCGGTGACGGTCACCGAGCCGCCGGTGGCGGCGGCGATCTCGGTGGCGCGCGCGACGACGGCGGGGTCGGGCGGCAGGGACGCCGGCGCGGCGACGCGGACGTGCATCCCGGCGGTGGCGCAGCCGAGCAGGTAGGAGTGGGCCATGTTGTTGGCGCCGTCGCCGAAGTAGGCGAGGGAGGCGCCGGTGAGGCCGCCCTTGGCCTCCCGGACGGTCTGCAGGTCGGCGAGGATCTGGCAGGGGTGGTACTCGTCGGTGAGGGCGTTGACGACGGGGACGGCGGTGCCGGCGGCCATCTCCTCGACGCGCGCCTGCCCGGCCGTCCGCCAGACGATCGCGGCGACCTGTCGTTCGAGCACGCGGGCGGTGTCGGCGATGGTCTCGCCGCGGCCGAGCTGGCTGCTGCCGGCGTCCATGACGAGGGGGTGGCCGCCGAGTTCGGCGATGCCGGTCGCGAACGACAGCCGGGTCCGGGTGGAGGGCTTGTCGAACAGCACCGCGACGGACTGCGGGCCTTCGAGCGGCCGGTAGGCGAACCGGTCCTTCTTGGCCTTGGCGGCGAGGTCGAGGACTTCGGCCTGCTCGGCGGGCGCGAGGTCGTCGTCGCGCAGGAAGTGCCTGACGGTCATGGGGGTCAGCTCTCCTTCACGGCGGACGCGGCGGCGTCGAGGATCGAGGGGAACGCGGTGGTGAACGAGCGGGCCTGCTCCTCGGTGAGGATGAGGGGCGGGGCCATCCGCAGGGCGTCGGGCTGGAGCGCGTTGACGAGGAAGCCGGCGTCGCGGGCGGCGGCCTCGACGGCGGGCGCGTGCGGGCCGGTGAGGACGGCGGCGCGCCACAGGCCCCGGCCCCGGACGCCCTTGAGCAGCGGGTGGTCGATCGCCGCGATCCCGGACGCGAGGACCTCCCCGACGGCGGCGGCGTTGGCGAGCAGGCCGTCCTTCTCGATGGTGTCGAGGACGGCGAGGGCGGCGGCGGCGCTGACCGGGTTGCCGCCGAACGTGCTGCCGTGGTCGCCCTTGGCGAAGGTCCCGCCGTGCTCGCCGAACGCGACGCAGGCGCCGATCGGGAGGCCGCCGCCGAGTCCCTTGGCGAGCGTGAGGACGTCCGGGCGGGCGTTCTCGTGCTGGAACGCGAACCAGGCGCCGGTCCGGCCGATCGCGGACTGGATCTCGTCGGCGACGAACAGCGCGCCGGTGGCGTCGCAGATCTCCCGGGCGGCGGTGAAGTAGCCGTCGGGCGGGGGGACGACGCCGGCCTCGCCCTGCGTGGGTTCGAGGAACACCGCGGCGCACCGCTCGCCGACCGCGGCCTTGAGGGCGTCCGCGTCGCCGTAGGGGACGAACCGGACGTCGATGGCGAACGGGCCGAACGGCTCGCGGATCGCCTTCTTCCCGGTGAGCGACAGGGCGCCCATGCTGCGGCCGTGGAACCCGTTCTCCGTCGCGACGAAGTACGTCCGGCCGTTGGTCTTGCCGTACTTGATCGCGAGCTTCAGTGCGGCCTCGTTGGCCTCGGTGCCGCTGTTGGCGAGGAACACCCGCCCGTCGCCGCCGAGCAGGTCCCGCAGCCGCTCGGCGAGCCGCACCTCGGGTTCGTTCAGGAACAGGTTGGAGGTGTGGGCGATGGACGCGACCTGCGCGGACACCGCCTCGACGAGGGCGGGGTGGGCGTGCCCGAGGGAGCTGACCGCGATGCCGGCGATCAGGTCGAGGTAGGCGCGCCCGTCGGCGTCCCACACGGTGCAGCCCTCGCCGCGCGCCAGCGCGACCGGGGGGACGCCGTAGTTCGGCATGAACGCGGCCTCGAACCGCTTCCGCAGGTCGCCGGCGCTCATTTCAGGTCCTCCCTCACGGGTCCGCCGGGGAGGCTCGGCAGCACCATCGTTCCGATCCCTTCGTCGGTGAAGATCTCCAGCAGCAGCGAGTGCGGGACGCGGCCGTCCAGGACGTGCGCCTGCGGGACGCCGCCGCGCACGGCGGCCAGGCACGCCTCCATCTTCGGCACCATGCCGGCCGACAGGTCCGGCAGCAGCGCCGCCAGCTCGTCGGTGGTCAGCCGGTCGATCACGTCGTCGCTGTCGGGCCAGTCGGAGTACAGGCCCTCGACGTCGGTGAGCACGACGAGCTTCACCGCGTCCAGCGCGACGGCGAGCGCCGCGGCGGCCGTGTCGGCGTTGACGTTGTACACCTCGCCGTCGTCGCCGCGCGCGACGCTCGACACGACGGGGACGCGCCCGTCGTCGAGCAGCGCGCGGACGGCGCCGACCTGCACCTCGACGATCTCGCCGACCTGGCCGATGTCGACCCGCTCGCCGTCCACGAGCGCGTGCTTGCGCTCGGCGGTGAACAGGTTGGCGTCCTCGCCGGACATGCCGACGGCGAAGGGGCCGTGCCGGTTGATCAGCCCGACGACGTCCCGCTGCACCTGCCCGGTCAGCACCATCCGGACGACCTCCATGGCCTCCGGGGTGGTGACGCGGAGCCCGGCGGTGAACGTCGAGTCGATGCCGTTGCGCTCGAGCGCGGCGTTGATCTGCGGGCCGCCGCCGTGCACGATGACCGGCTTGAGCCCGGCGTAGCGCAGGAACACGATGTCCTCGGCGAACTGGTGGCGCAGCGCCTCGTCGGTCATCGCGTGCCCGCCGTACTTGATCACGACGGTGGTGCCGTGGAAGCGCTCCAGCCACGGCAGCGCCTTGATCAGCGTCTCCGCCTTGCCCATGACCCCGGCGCGGTTCTTGCGCATCTGCGCGCCGCTGGTGATCGCGCTCATGTGGAGTACGCCGAGTTCTCGTGGACGTAGTCGGCGGTGAGGTCGCTCGTCCAGACGGTCGCGCTGTGCGGGCCGGCCGACAGGTCGGCGGTGATCGTCACGTCGCGAGGGCGCATGTCGACCTTGTCGCGGTCGTCGCCGAACGAGCCGTTCCGGCACACCCACACGCCGTTGATCGCGACGTTGAGCTGGTCGGGCTCGAACACGGCGTCGGTGGTGCCGATCGCCGACAGCACCCGGCCCCAGTTGGGGTCCTCGCCGTGGATGGCGCACTTGAGCAGGTTGTTGCGGGCGACAGACCGGCCGACCGTGACGGCGTCGTCCTCGGACGCGGCGCCGACGACCTCGATGGCGATGGCCTTGGACGCGCCCTCGGCGTCCACGAGGAGCTGCCGGGTCAGGTCGGCGCACACCTCGGTGAGCAGCGCGGTGAACTCCTCCTCGGCGGGGACGGCGCCGGTCGCGCCGGACGCCATCAGCAGGACGGTGTCGTTGGTCGACGTGCAGCCGTCGGAGTCGAGCCGGTCGAAGGTGACGCGGGTCGCGGCGCGCAGCGCCCGGTCCAGCGCTTCGGCGGGCAGGTCGGCGTCGGTGGTGATCACGCACAGCATGGTGGCGAGGGACGGGGCGAGCATGCCCGCGCCCTTCGCCATCGCGCCGATCATGTAGCCGCCCTCGCCCTGCCGGAAGGAGATCTTGGCGACGGTGTCGGTGGTGCGGATGGCGTCGGCGGCGGCGAGGCCGCCGTCGCCGCGCGACAGCTCGGCGACGGCCTTGTCCACGCCGGGCAGCAGCGCGTCCATCGGCAGCCGCTCGCCGATGAGGCCGGTGGAGCAGACGGCGATCTCGCCGGCGGAGTCGGCGAGCAGCTCGGCGGCCTTCTCCGCGGTGGCGTGGGCGTCCTGGAAGCCGGCGGCCCCGGTGCAGGCGTTGGCGCCGCCGGAGTTCAGCACGACCGCGCGGACGCGGCCGCCCTTGAGGACCTGCTCCGACCACAGGACGGGCGCGGCCTTGACGCGGTTGCGGGTGAAGACGGCGGCGGCGGCGCGGGACGGCCCGTCGTTGACGACGAGGGCCAGGTCGCGGGTGCCGCTGTTCTTCAGCCCGGCGACGACGCCGGCGGCGCGGAAACCCCGGGGGGCGGTGACGCTCAAGGGGACACTCCGATCGTGGTCAGCCCGAGTTCTTCCGGGAGGCCGAGGGCGAGGTTGGCGCTCTGGACGGCGCCGCCCGCGGTGCCCTTGGCGAGGTTGTCGATGGCGGCGACCGCGATGATGCGGCCGGCCGCCTCGTCCAGGGCGACCTGGACGAGCGCGGTGTTCGCGCCGAGCGTCATGGAGGTGGCGGGCCACTGCCCCTCGGGGAGCAGGCCGAGGAACGGCTCGCCGGCGTAGGCGTCGCCGTAGGCGGCGCGGAGGGTCGCGGCGGTGACGCCGGGCCGGGCCTTGGCCGTGCAGGTCGCGAGGATGCCGCGGCTCATCGGGGCGAGCGTCGGCGTGAACGACACGGTGACGGGCCCGCCGGCGACGGCGCCGAGGTTCTGCGTCATCTCGGGGGTGTGGCGGTGGACGCCGCCGGCCGCGTAGGCGCTGACGGAGCCCATGACCTCGCTGCCGAGCAGGTGCGGTTTGAGGGCGCGGCCGGCGCCGGAGGTGCCGGACGCGGCGACCACGACGACGTCGGGTTCGGCGCGCCCGGCGGCCCACGCCGGGAAGAGCGCGAGGGTGACGGCGGTCGGGTAGCAGCCGGGGACGGCGATCCGCTTGGTGGTGCGGAGCGCGTCCCGCTGTCCCGGCAGTTCCGGCAGCCCGTACGGCCAGGTGCCGGCGTGGGGGGTGCCGTAGAAGGCCTCCCAGGCGGCGGGGTCGGTGAGCCGGTGGTCGGCGCCGCAGTCGACGACGAGCACGTCGTCGCCGAGTTCCGCGGCGAGCGGCCCCGACCGGCCGTGCGGCAGGGCGAGGAACACCACGTCGTGGCCGGCCAGGGCGTCCGGGGTGGTCTCCTCCAGGACGCGCCCGGCCAGGGATCGCAGATGCGGCTGGTGCGCGCCGAGCTCGGTGCCGGCGTTGGCGCCGGCGGTGAGCGCGCCGATCTCGAACTCTGGATGTCCCGCGAGGATGCGCAGCAGCTCGCCGCCCGCGTAACCGCTGGCGCCGGCGACCGCCGTCCGGATTCCCATGTCCACTCCTTCGGAAGCAAGCAGGTAAGAGTATGCACGCAACTGGAAACCTATTCAACGTCGAATGTGCGGTCAGCGGGTTCTGAGACGAGCGACACAGGGGCGCCGCGGCCGCGCGAGACGCGCCAGAACGTCAACATGGGTTGACACCTCCCCGGATGTCAACTTACATTGACATCCATGGCCCGGAGAGTAATTAGGCACCTAAAGATTTGCCATCGAACCATCAGTGTCCTAACATCGCCACCATGGAGAACCCCGCCTTCGGCGACCTCAAGGCCCTCGGCCCCATCGAGGAGTGGCCCGTCGGCCGGCTCTTCGCCGCCGCCACGCGGCTGGCAGGGCCCGTCGTCTGGCGGATCGTCGAGCGGCACGGCATCAGCCCCGCGGGGTTCTTCCTGCTCCGCCTCCTCGTCGTCGAGGACGGCCTGCGGCCCGGCGAGTGCGCCAAGCGGCTGCTGGTCACCCCGGCCACGGTGACCTCGGTGGTCGACACGCTCGAGCGCAACGGCCACGTCGTCCGGGAGCGCTCGCACCGCGACCGGCGAGGGGTGATGCTGCGGATCACCGACTCGGGCCGCCGGCTCGTCGCCGAGAAGTCCGGGCCGATCGGCGCGGACATGCAGGAGCTCTACGACGTCGTCGACGAGGGCGACGAGCCGGCCGTCCGCCGGTTCCTGCTCAACCTGATCAAGCAGTTCGAGACCTACTCCGAGGGCACGCAAGGGAAGGGAGACCGCGCGTGAGCGCACCCCCCGAGCCCGCCGTCCAGACGGTGGAGCTGAAGAAGACCTACCCGGCCGCCGGACCGCGGCCCGAGGTGCCCGCCGTCCGCGGCATCGACCTGGACGTGCCCCGCGGCGAGTTCTTCGGGCTGCTCGGCCCGAACGGCGCGGGCAAGTCCACGACCATCGGCATGCTCACCACCCTGGTCGTCCCGACCGGCGGCACGGCGCGGGTGACCGGGCTGGACGTGGTGCGGGACGCCGTCGAGATCAAGCGCCGCATCGGCGTGGTGTCGCAGAACAACACCCTCGACAGCGACCTGACCGCCGCCGAGAACCTGGAGTTCCGCGGCCGGTTCTTCGGGCTCAGCGCGCGCGACGCCCGGCGCCGCGCCGACGAGCTGATGGAGCTGTTCGGGCTCACCGAGCACCGCAAGGGCAACCCGTTCGAGATGTCGGGCGGCCAGGCCAAGCGGGTGATGATCTGCCGGGCCCTGATGCACGGGCCCGAGGTGCTGTTCCTGGACGAGCCGACGGCCGGCCTCGACCCGCAGACCCGCACCAACCTGTGGGAGGTGCTGCGCGGCCTGCAGGCGGGCGGGCAGACCATCCTGCTCACGACCCACTACATGGAGGAGGCCGAGGCGCTCTGCGACCGCGTCGCGGTCGTCGACCACGGCAGGATCCTCGCCGCGGGCACCGTGGACGAGCTGAAGGACGCGGCGGGCGCCGACACCGTCATCACCGTCGCCTACGACGCGCCCGCCCCCGACCAGATCCACAAGCTGTCCGCCCGCGACGGCATCAGCAAGGTCGAGGTCACCGACGGGCAGGTCCGGGTGTTCGCCACCGAGCCCGAGGGCATCCTCGGCGAGCTGGTCGCGATCGGGTCGGCCGCCGGCGTCGGCGTCACCGACGCCACGCAGCTGCGCCCCAGCCTGGAGACCGTCTTCCTCACCCTCACCGGAAGGGAATACCGCGAATGACCGCCCCGGCCGCGACCGTCCTGACGCCCCCGCCGCCGGCGCGGGCGACGATCCCCCGCACGTTCGCCGCGATGATGGCGCGCGAGGCGCGGGTGATGCGCAAGAACTTCCTGTCGACGTTCGTCCGGGTGCTGGTGCAGCCGGTGATGTTCGTGTTCGTCTTCTCCTACGTGCTGCCCAAGCTCGGCGGCGGCGCGATGGCGGGCGGGCCCGGCGGGCCGACGTTCTCCACGATCCTGGTGCCCGGGCTGGTCGGCTCGTCCATCATCATGCAGGCGATGATGGCGGTGATCTTCCCGCTGATGATGGAGCTGAACTGGCAGAAGTCCATCACCGACCGGGCGCTGGCGCCGGTGCCGATCCCGCTGCTGGCGGTGCAGAAGATCGTCGCGGCGGCCGTGCAGGGGCTGATCGGCGGGCTGCTGGTGTTCCCCGCCGTGCTGCTGATCCACGCCGAGGGCCAGTCCCCGCACGTGCACGTCGGGAACTGGGCCGTGCTGGTCGTGGTGATGGTGGCCGGGTCGCTGCTGGCCGCGTCCGGCGGGCTGCTGCTCGGCACGCTGCTGAACCCGCAGAAGGTCCAGGTGCTGTTCGCGATGGTGCTGCTGCCGATGACGATGCTCGGCTGCGTGTACTACCCGTGGTCGGCGCTGGACCACATCCGGTGGCTGCAGATCCTCAGCCTGTTCAACCCGCTCGTGTACGTCAGCGAGGGGCTGCGCAGCACCCTGACGCCCGCCATCCCGCACATGCCGGTGTGGGCGTTCCTGCTGGCCATCGTCGGCGGGACGATCCTGCTCACGTGGGCCGCGACCCGCACGTTCACCCGCCGCGTCCTGACCTGACCGGCGGACCCGAAGGCCCCGCGCGGACGCTCCGCGCGGGGCCTTGCGCGTCACATGGGCCCCGCCTCGGCCAGGCCGGTGCGGCGGTCCATGCGCAGCCACCGGGTGAGGCGCAGCGTCCGCAGGAACGGCAGGTCGTGGCTGACCACGATCAGCGCGCCCTCGTAGGCGGCGAGGGCCTCGCCGAGCCGCGCGGCGCTGTCCATGTCGAGGTCGTTGGTCGGCTCGTCCAGCAGCAGGAGCCGCGGCGCGGGGTCGGCGAGCAGCAGCGACGCCAGCACCGCGCGCAGCCGCTCGCCGCCCGACAGGGTCCCGGCGGGCCGGTCGGCGCTCGCGCCGCGGAACAGGAACCGCGCCAGCCCCTGCCGGATCTCGGCGGGCGTCGCCGACGGCGCGGCCGCGCGCACGTTGTCGACGACGCTGAGGTCCCCGTCGAGGACGTCGAGCCGCTGCGGCAGGTACCGCACGCCGTCCACGCCGATCCGCACCGACACCCCGTCCGGGACGCGCTCGCCGGTGAGCGCGCGCAGCAGGGTCGTCTTCCCCGAGCCGTTCGGCCCGGTGAGCGCGATCCGCTCCGGGCCCCGGACGATCAGCTCGGCCAGCGTGCCCGGCGCCGGGTCGGGCGCGCGGAGCCCGGTGACCGCGGCGACCGTCCGCCCGGCCGGGACGCGGGTGGCGGGCAGCTCGATCCGGATCGCGGCGTCCTCGCGCACCGCGTCCTCCGCCTCGGCGAGCCGCGTCCGCGCCCCGGCGAGGCGTTCCTCGTGCATGATGCGGTGCTTGCCCGCCGAGACCTGCGCCTCGCGTTTCCGCAGTTTCATGACGGCCCTCGGTTCCCGCTTGTTCTCGTACATCTTGTTCGCGTACCGCTTGCGGCGGGCGAGCTTGACGTGGGCCTCCTCCAGTTCGCGCTTCTGCCGGCGCAGGTCGGTCCCGGCGACCCGGACCATCCGTTCCGCGGCCTCCTTCTCGACGGCGAGCAGCTCCTCGTAGGCGGACAGGTCGCCGCCGAACGACCGGACGGCGCCGTCGCGAAGGTCGGCGATGGCGTCGACCCGGTCCAGCAGCTCCCGGTCATGGCTGACGACGAGCAGTACGCCCGTCCAGGACTCGACCGCGTCGTACAGGCGGCGCCGCGCGTCGAGGTCGAGGTTGTTGGTCGGCTCGTCGAGGAGCAGCACGTCCGGGCGGGCCAGGAACAGCGCGGCCAGCCCGGTCATCACCGTCTCGCCGCCCGACAGGGTGGCGACGGGCCGGTCCAGGCCGAGGTGGCCGAGGCCGAGCCGGCCCAGCTCGGCGAGCGCGCGTTCCTCGACGTCCCAGCGGTCGCCGACGGCGGCGAAGTTCTCCTCGGTGGCCTCGCCGCGCTCGATGGCGTGCAGCGCGGCGCGGGCGGCGCCGATGCCGAGCAGGTCCGCGACGGTCGCGGCGCCGTCCAGGGCGAGGTTCTGCGGCAGACGGCCGACCTCGCCCTCGACGCTCACGGTCCCGGAACCGGGACGCAGCTCCCCGGCGATCAGCTTGAGCAGTGTGGACTTGCCGGACCCGTTGACGCCGATCAGGCCGGTCCGGCCGGCGCCGAACGCGGCGTCCAGGCCGTCGAGGACGGCGGTGCCGTCCGGCCACGCGAACGACAGGTCCGAGCAGACGATGGCGAATGACATGAGCGGCCTCCATGGCGGGTGAGCGAGCGGACTGCTGACACGCGGACTGCTGATACATGGAGACACCGCGAAGGGCGCGCGACGCGCGGGCGGGCATGAGGAAGCCCGGCGGGACGTGGGGCCGCTGAGGTCGTGCGCGGGCCGGTGGACGGCCGCTGCGCGGTGTCGGACCTCAGAACTCCAACGGACTCCCCTGCCGGGCGACGATGTGACGCGTCCAGGCTACCCGGACGCTTATCGCGACACAAGTATCTTTAAGCGGGAATTCCGGTGGAACGCCGGGACGCGCACCGCCATGCTGAAGGCATGGGACCCGTCAGCCCGGTCTTCGCCGGGCGCGCCGCCGAACTGGCCGCGCTGCGCGCCGCCCATGACCGCGCCCGCGCCGGCGAGGCCGCGGCCGTGCTGATCGCCGCCGAGGCGGGCGGCGGCAAGACGCGCCTGGTCGAGGAGTTCACCCGGGACGTGCGCGCCGTCACCGGCGGCTGCCTCGACCTCGGCGCCGCGAACCTGCCCTACGCCCCCTTCACCGCGATCCTGCGGCGGCTCGGCCGGGACGCGGTCACCGCGCTGATGCCCGCGGCGGCCCTGCCGGAGCTGGCCCGGCTGATGCCCGGGCTGAGCGCCGACGCCCCGCCGCCCGACGAGGGCGCCGGCCGGATGCGGCTGTTCGAGCACGTGCTCACGCTCGCCGAACGGCTCGGCGCCCGCGAACCGGCCGTCCTCGTCGTGGAGGACGCGCACTGGGCCGACGGCTCGACGCGCGACCTGCTGTCCTTCCTGTTCCGCAACCCGCCGCGTCCCGGGGTGCTGCTGGTCGTGACGTTCCGGCCCGAGGAGCCGGCGGCCCGCGCGCTGTTCGCCGAACTCGGCCGGCTCCCCCACGTCGCCCGGCTCGACCTGCCGCCCCTGACCGTCGCCGAGGTCGCCGACCAGGTGCGCGGCATCCTCGGCGCCGCCGACCACGCGACGGTCCGCGACGTCCACGCGCGCGGCGGCGGCAACCCGCTGTTCGTCGAGACGCTCGTCGCCGACCCCGGCGAGGCCCTGCCCGGGACGCTGCGCGACCTGCTGCTCGCCCGCGTCGCCCGGCTCCCGGAGGCCGCCCGCGCGGCGCTGCGCGCGGCGAGCGCCGCCGGGGACCGGGTGGGCCACGCCCTGCTGGCCGCGGTGACCGGCCGCACGGACGCCGAGCTGAGCGAGGCGCTGCGTCCCGCCGTCGAGCACGGCCTGCTGGCCGCCGACGGGGACGGCTACGCGTTCCGGCACGCGCTCATCCGCGAGGCCGTCCACGGCGACCTGCTGCCGGGCGAACGGGCCGCCCTGCACCGCCGCTACGCCGAGACCATCGAGCGGGCACCCGAGCTCAGCGACGCCCCGTCCGGCGCCCTCGCCGTCCACTGGGAGTGGTGCGGCGACCCGGCCAAGGCGCTGGCCGCCGCCTGGCGCGCCGCCGGGGAACGGCGGGCGGCGACCGCCTACGCCGAGCAGCTCACCCTGCTGGAACGCGTCCTCGCCCTGTGGGACGAGGTCCCCGGCGCCGCCGGGCTGACCGGGCTCACCCGTTCGCGGCTGCTGGAGACGGCGGCGGAGACCGCGTGCACGGCCGGCGACCCGCGGCGCGGGCTGCCCCTCGTGCAGCGGGCACTGGACGCCGCCGACCCGGCCCGCTCCCCCGCCGAGGCCGCCCGGCTCCACGCGCTCCGGGCGACGCTCCGCGCGTATCAGGGGCATGACGGCGAGCTGGACGACCTCCGGGAGGCCGTGCGCCTCGCCGCCGCCTCGCCCCCCGACCGCGTCCGGACGCTCGCGCACCTCGCCTCCCGGCTCCTCGTCCACGGGGCGATGGACGAGGGCGAACGGCTCGGCCGCGAGGCCCTGGAACTCGCCGACGCCGCCGGCCTCGCGCCGCGGAACGGGGGCCTGGAGTTCATCGTGGCCGCCGCCACGGCGCGCGACGGCGACGGCGACACCGCGCCGCTGGAGCGGCTCCGCTCCAGCGGTCTCGACGTCTCGGAGCGCGTCCGGGTGCTGAACACGCTGGCGCACGCGCGGCTGAACACCGGCCGCGCCGCCGAGGCGCTGGCGCTCGCGGGCGAAGGGATCGACGCGGCGGAGGACGCGGGGCTCGTCCACAGCGCGGGGCTCGCACCGGCCGTCAACCAGGTGGAGGCGCTGTACCGGCTCGGCCGCTGGGACGAGGCCGCCGAGATCCTCGCGCGGCGCCTGGACCGCCACCACGGCCCGGCCTTCCGCCTCCAGATGATGATCTGGCGGATCGCGCTGCTGGCCGCGCGCGGTACCGGGCCGGCGCCCGATCCCGAGGCGCTCGCCGTCCCGCTCGGCGCCGGGTCGCCGCAGACCGTGCTGCCCCTCGCCCAGATGATCATCGAGTGGCGGCTGGCGGAGGAGGACCGGCCGGCGGCATGGGCCGCGGCGGACGCCGTGCTGCGCCATCCGCGCCTCACCGTCCAGCCCTGCCACCTCTGGCCGCTGCTGGAGGCCGCCGCGCGCGCCGGCGGGCCGCGATCGTCCGAGATCGCCGCTCTCGCCGCGCGCACCCCCACCGCGACGCCCGTCGCGGCGGCGTACAAGGCGACCGTGACCGCGTTGACCGGCGGCCCCGCCGACACGGACGCGGTGATCCGCACGTGGGAGCGGCTGGACCTGCCCTACCCGCTCGCGCGGGCCCTGTTCGACGCGGCCTGCGCCGACCTGGCCCGTGGCGACCGCACCCCCGCCGCGGCGCGGCTCCAGCGCGCCGCGCGGATCGCCGACCGCCTCGGCGCCGCGCCGCTGGCCAGGCGGATCTCCGAACGCGCCCGCCGCGCCGGGCTCGCCGGAACGGCGGGAGGCCCGCTCACCGCCCGCGAGTCGGAGGTGGTGCGGCTGCTGGCGCGAGGGCGCTCCAACCGGGAGATCGCCGAGGAGCTCGTCATCTCCCCCAAGACCGCCAGCGTGCACGTGTCCAACATCCTCGCCAAGCTCGGCGTCGGGTCGCGCGGGGAGGCCGCGGCGGCCGCCCGCGACCGCGGCCTGGCCTGACCCCGAGCGGGACGCCTAGGGCGTGTCTCAAAGGCAGGTCAGCCAATCGTTGATGACGGCGATGTGGAGGACGGCCTCGTAGCGGACGGCGACCTTGTCATACCGCGTGG
>NZ_JBEPCJ010000146.1:0-17546 GCF_040299565.1 Spirillospora sp. NPDC000708 | reverse complement strand
TCGTCCAGGAGGCCCTGACCAACACCGTCAAGTACGCCGGCGCGCGCCGCGTCGCGGTGACCCTCGCGCGCGTGGAGCGGGGGCTCGTCGTGCGCGTCGCCGACGACGGCCGGGGCCCCTCCGGCGCCGAGCCGGAGGGGTTCGGGATCCTCGGCATGATCGAGCGGGCGCGCAGCGTCGGCGGGACGCTGGACGCCGGCCCCGGCGAGGACGGCGGCTTCGTGGTCACCGCCGTCTTCCCGGCCGCCCTCCGGGACGGCACGCCCCCGGACGTGCCGTCCGGGGAGGCGCCGGTCACCCCCCGCTGATCGTCCGGGCGTGCAGCAGGAGCAGGCCCGCCAGGGTCGAGCCGGACCCGATCTCGCCGCGCGCGGCGAGCTCCGGGACCGACGACAGCGGCACCCACTCGATCCGCTCCGCCTCCACGTCGGTCGGCTCGCCGATCCGCTCGGCGCCGTCCGCCCGGAAGATGTGGTGGATCCCGTCGTGCAGCCCCGGCGACGGGCGCACCGCCACGACGTGCTCCAGCGGCCCGGCCCGGTACCCGGTCTCCTCGACCAGCTCGCGCGCCGCCGCCTCCGCCGGGTCCTCGCCGTCCTCGACCCGGCCGCCCGGGACCTCCCAGCCCCAGGCGCCGGTGATGAACCGGTGCCGCCAGATCAGCAGCACCCGGCCCGCGCCGTCGACCGCCGCCACGCCCGCGGCGGGCCGCACCCGCACGAGATGGTGGTCGAAGCGCCGCCCGTCCGGCAGTTCCACGTCGGCCAGCCGCACGTCCATCCAGGGGCTGTCGTAGATCGATCTCTCGCCGTGCACCGTCCATCGCATGGCCGGACGCTATCGGGGGCTTTCAAAGCCTTACCGGTAGGGTCAGGATCAAGGGGGACGGCGCGACCGCCGGGGGGCGGACCCAGGCCCCAGGGTCATCGCCCGGAGGGCGCTGTCAGGGAGGGGAGCGCAAGCGGTGAGCACTGAGGCCGGCAGGGCGCCGGAGGCGGCGCGGGACCGGATCTTCACGGTGCCGAACATGCTCAGCATGGCGCGGCTCGTCGGAGTCCCGTTCTTCCTGTGGCTGGTGCTGGTCGAGCAGGACTGGTGGGCGCTCGGGCTGCTGGTGTTCGCCGGCCTGTCGGACTGGCTGGACGGCAAGCTCGCGCGGGCGCTGAACCAGACCAGCAAGCTCGGCATGCTCCTGGATCCGGCCGCCGACCGGCTGTACATCTTCGCGACGCTCGTCGGCCTGACGATCCGCGACATCATCCCGCTGTGGCTGCTGGCCGCGCTGGTCGCGCGCGAGCTGGCGATCACCCCGATCGCGCCGATCGTGCGGCGGCTCGGGTACGGCGGGACGCTTCCCGTGCACTTCATCGGCAAGACGGGCACATTGTGCCTGCTGTACGCCTTCCCGCTGCTGCTGCTGGGCGACCATGACGGGGCGGCGGGCACCGCGGCGAAGGTGATCGGGTGGTCCTTCGCCATCTGGGGGACGGCGCTGTACTGGTGGGCGGCCGTCCTGTACTGGGCGCAGACGCGGCAACTGGTGCTGGCCGGCCGCGGCGCGCCACCCGACGGCGCGCCCGGTCCGGGCGCGCGGCCCCCGGCCGGCGAGCAGAAGGGAGCTGAGACCCCCCGATGAAGGCCGTCGTGATGGCGGGTGGCGAGGGGACGCGGCTGCGTCCGATGACCGCCAACCAGCCCAAGCCGCTGCTGCCGCTCGTCAACCGGCCGATCATGGAGCACGTGCTGCGGCTGCTGAAGAAGCACGGGTTCAGCGAGACCGTCGTCACGGTGCAGTTCCTGGCGGCGCTGATCCGCAACTACTTCGGCGACGGCGAGGAGCTCGGCATGTCGCTGAGCTACGCGACCGAGGAGGTGCCGCTCGGCACCGCGGGCAGCGTGAAGAACGCCGAGGCGGCGCTGCGCGACGACCGGTTCCTGGTGATCTCCGGCGACGCGCTGACCGACATCGACCTGACCGACATGGTGCGCTTCCACGAGCGCAACGGCGCCCTCGTCACCATCGGCCTCAAGCGCGTCCCGAACCCGCTGGAGTTCGGGATCATCATCGTGGACGACGAGGGACGCATCCAGCGGTTCCTGGAGAAGCCGACGTGGGGGCAGGTGTTCTCCGACACCGTCAACACCGGCATCTACGTGATGGAGCCCGAGGTGCTCGACCACGTCGCGGCGGGCGAGGTCGTCGACTGGTCCGGCGACGTGTTCCCCAAGCTGCTGGCGGAGGGCGCGCCGCTGTACGGGTACGTGGCGGACTGCTACTGGGAGGACGTCGGCACCCACGAGAGCTACCTGAAGGCGCAGGCCGACATGCTGTCCGGGCAGGTCGGCATCGAGCTGGACGGGTTCGAGATGTCGCCGGGCGTGTGGGTCGCCGAGGGCGCCGAGGTGGACGCGGAGGCCGTGCTGAAGGGCCCGCTCTACATCGGCGACTACGCGAAGGTCGAGGCCGGCGTCGAGCTGCGCGAGTACACCGTGCTCGGCAGCAACGTCGTGGTGAAGGAGGGCGCGTTCCTGCACCGCGCGATCGTCCACGACAACGTGTTCGTCGCGCCGTCGACGAACCTGCGCGGCTGCGTGGTCGGCAAGAACACCGACATCATGGCGGGCGCCCGCGTCGAGGAGGGCGCGATCGTCGGGGACGAGTGCGTCATCGAGGCGGAGGCGTACGTCTCCAGCGGCGTGAAGGTGTACCCGTTCAAGACGATCGAGGCGGGCGCGGTCGTCAACACCAGCGTGATCTGGGAGTCGCGCGGGCAGCGCAACCTGTTCGGGCCGCGCGGGGTGTCCGGGCTGGTCAACGTGGAGATCACGCCGGAGCTGGCGGTGCGGCTGGCCAGCGCGTACGCGACCACGCTGAAGAAGGGCACCACGGTCGTCACCGGCCGGGACGTCTCGCGCGCCGCCCGCACGCTCAAGCGCGCGGTGATCAGCGCGCTGACCGCCAGCGCGATCAACGTGCAGGACCTGGAGGCGACGCCGCTGACCGTCGCCCGGTTCGAGACCGGCCGCGAGGACTGCGCGGGCGGCATCTACATCCGCACCACGTACGGCGAGACCCAGGGCGTCGACATCATCTTCCTCGACCCGGACGGCGCGGACCTGTCGCAGGCCGCGCAGCGCAAGCTGGAGCGGGTGTTCGGGCGGCAGGAGTACCGGCGGGCGTTCCCCGGCGAGATCGCCGAGCTGACCTACCCGCCGCGGGTGGTGGAGACCTACACCCGCGACCTGCTGGACCGCATCGACATCAGCGGCGTCCGCGAGGCCGGGCTGAAGATCGTGCTGGACTGCGCGGGCGGCGTCGCGTCGCTGGTGCTGCCGAGCCTGCTCGGCCGCGTCGGGGTCGAGGTGCTGACCCGCAACAACGCGCTGGACGAGGCGAACCCGACCGAGACGCTGCCCGAGCGGATGCGCGACCTGGAGCGGCTCGGCGCGCTGGTGTCGTCGTCGCGGGCCGCGTTCGGCGTCCGCTTCGACCCGGTCGGCGAGCGGATCTCGCTGGTGGACGAGAACGGCGAGCTGGTGGCCGACGACCGGGCCCTGCTGGTGATGCTGGACCTGGTCGCGGCGGAGCGGCGCGGCGGGCGGGTCGCGCTGCCGGTGACCACCACCCGGGTGGCCGAGCAGGTCTGCCGGTTCCACGGCGTCCAGGTGGAGTGGACCTCGACCTCGCAGGACGTGCTGACCAAGGCCGCCGCGCGCCCCGACGTGATCTTCGCGGGGGACGGCCGGGGCGGGTTCCTGATGCCGGAGTTCAGCGGCACCGTGGACGGGATCGCGGCGTTCGTCCGGCTGGTCGGGCTCGTCGCACGGACGCGGCTGACGCTGTCGCAGATCGACCGGCGCATCCCCGTCGCGCACCTGCTGCGCCGGTCCGTCCCGACGCCGTGGGCGGCGAAGGGGAGCGTCATGCGGCACGTCGTGGAGGCCGCCGGGAGCCGCACCCTCGACACCACCGACGGGGTCCGCGTGGTGGGGGACGACGGCGGCTGGGTGCTCGTCCTGCCCGACCCGGCGGAGGCCGTCACGCACCTGTGGGCCGAGGGCCCGGACGCCGACGCCGCGCAGGAGCTACTGGAGGAGTGGGCCGTCGTGGTGGAACGCGCGGGCTCGTGACGCGGTGGTCCCGGTGCGAGGGGTGCGGGAGCCTCAGCAGCGCTCGCGGGGCTTGAGGCCCCTCGCGTCGGGCTCCCGGTCGCCGTAGGCCTCCTCCAGGAACGAGACGAGCCGCTCGACGTCGCCGACGTCGGAGACCAGGCCGAGCGAGGCGCGGACGGCGCCGCCGCTCGGCAGGTGGAGCAGGTCGAGGTACTCGTCGAGCGTGCGCATGCCGCCGCGCAGCGTCCGCCGGTCGCGCAGGGCCCGCTCGGAGATGCGGAAGGCGCCCTCCCCGGCGCCCGGGTTGCAGAAGCAGCCGGTGCGGACGGAGATCCCGGCGGCGGCGGTGTCGCGCGCGATGATCCGCTCGTCCACGATCCGGCCCCGCGGGTCCAGGACGTTGAACGCGACGGTGCCGCCGCGCCGGTCCGTGCCGGTGGGGCCGTACACGCGGACCATGGCGGAGCCCGCGCCGTGCCGCAGCCCGGTCATGCGGTGCAGCAGCCACGAGGTGAGGCGGGCGACCCGGCGGTGGACCAGGTCGATGCCGATGTCCTCGATCCACCGGATGCCGAACTCCACGTCCGGGATCGACAGGAAGTTCAGGGTGCCGTCCTCGAAGGCCGTCTCGTCGGGGGCGGGGACGTGCCAGCCGCCGAGCGCGCTGACCGCCTGGATCGTGCCGCCCGCGAACCACGGGCGGCGCAGCCGGGCGAGCGCCGCGCGCCGCGCGACCAGGGCGCCGACGCCGGTCGGGTAGCCGAACACCTTGTACCAGCTCACCGGGACGAAGTCGGGCCGCGTCCGGCTGAGGTCCAAGCGGTTCGCGGGGACGAACGCGGCCGCGTCCAGCAGGACGTCGTACCCGTGCGCGTGCGCGAGGTCGACCCACTCAAGGGGGTGCTGGACGCCTGTGAAGTTGCTCTGCGCCGGGTAGACGAGGAGCCCGCGGCGGCGGGCGAGGGCGGTGCGCACGTCGTCGTCGGGGACGCGCAGCTCGGCCCCGCGGACGGGCACGTTGACCACCTGCGCGCCGCGCGCGCGGGCGAACTCGCGGATGCCGTTGACCGAGTTGTGGTTGTCGCCGGTGAGGACGAGCCGGGTGCCGCGTCCGAACGGGTAGGCCTCGCCGACCAGCCGGCACGCGCCGGTCGCGTTCGGCGTGAAGATCACCTCGTACTCGTCGGGCGAGGCGTTGAAGAAGCCGAGGATCGCCGCGCGGGTCCGCTCGACGAGCTCGGTGGACGCGCTGGACGTCGGGTTCTCCGAGTGCGGGTTGCCGTAGCAGCGCCCGGTGAGCCGCCGGGCGTGCGCGCGGATCTGCGCGTCGGCCGCCACGCCCGCCCCCGTGTAGTCCAGATAGGTCTGGCCGTTCGCGTCGAGATGGCCGTACTCGGCGGCCCTGAGGTCGTCCAGCCGGCTCGTCGAGGCGTACTCGGCGTCGGTGCCGGGCGTCGCCCCCGCCGCCCAGGAATCGGTTGAAGCGGACATCATGCTCCCCCGCGTACAAAGCCGCATCCTCCTCTAAGAACGGTCCAAAATCGGAGAACGGCGTGCAAGGGGGAGTGCTGACCTTTTCAGGACTTGATGGCCATGTTTGGCGGTTTTCGGGCGCGAGGGGACGGGCCGTCCGCGGACGGCCGCGTACGGCGGGCGAGGACGGCGGCCGTCCCCGCCAGGAAGAGCGCCGAGAACCCGGCGAGGATCGCCCAGTCGGCGGCCACGGCCCGGGAGAACGTGCCGCCGTAGGAGGCCAGCAGCGGCGGCCCCAGCGGTGACCGGCCCGACGCCCACAGCCGGTCGACGCCCAGGCTGTGCCCGAGCCCCTCGAACGCCCACCGGTTCGACATCGCGTAACTCAGCCACCGGCCCGGCGCCGCCATCACCGGGACGGGCAGGATCGCGCCGACGAAGAGCACCTGCGGGAAGCACAGCATCGGCAGGGCCATCGTCGCCTGCGCCGGGTCGGTCACCGCCGCCGACACCAGTAGCCCGAGCGCCAGCGCCACCACCGAGCACAGCAGCAGCGTGGCGAACAGCTCCCCGTACGTCCGCCAGCCCGCCGCCGGCAGCCGGTCGAGCCCGCGCAGCACCCCGAGCATCAGCGCGTCCACCGCCGCCAGCAGCGGCAGCAGGACGGCCGCCTTCGCCAGCACGTACGGCCCGATCCGCAGCCCGGTCAGCCGCTCCCGCCGCAGCACCGGCAGCTCGGTGCAGATCTGCAGCAGCCCGTAGGTCAGCCCGAAGAAGAACCCGCCGAACGCGATCCAGAAGAGGATCATCACGGTCGCGCCCGGGCTCGGCGACTCCGGCGCGAACGCGCCCGGGCGGAACAGCACCGCGAACATCGCCAGCACCATGAGCGGCGACCCCGCCAGCACGGCGAGCGTCAGCCGGTTCCCCGCCAGCAGGTCCAGGTTGCGCCGGGTCAGCAGCGCCCACTGGCGCAGCGCGCCGACGCCGGGGCCAGGCGCCGTCCCCTCGCCGCCGGGACGCCGGAACCGGGCGCCCCAGTCGCCCTCCGCCGCGCCCGCGAGCCGCAGGTAGATCTCGTCGACCGCGGTGGCCTCGAACTCCTCCAGCGCCTCCTCCGGCGGGCCGTAGAACGCCAGCCGCCCGTCCGGCGCCAGCACCGCCACCCGGTCGCACACCGCGACGTCCGGCGGGTGGTGCGTCGTCATGACGACGGTCGTCCCCGCGTCGGCGAGGCCGCGCAGCAGCCGCATCAGGTCGGCGGCCGTGGCCGGGTCGAGGCCCGACGTCGGCTCGTCGAGGAAGAACACCCGCGGCCGGGTGAGCAGCTCGACCGCGATGCTGGCGCGTTTGCGCTCGCCGCCGCTCAGCCGGCCGACACGCTGCCCGGCCCGGTCGGTGAGGGCCAGCGCGTCCAGCACGTCGTCCACGGCCTTCTCGGCCTCCTCCGGCGGCGTGCCGACGGGCAGGCGGAGGCCCGCCGCGTACCGGAGGGTGCGGCGCAGCGGCAGCTCCTTGTGCACGATGTCGTCCTGCGGCACGTACCCGAGCGATCCGCCGCCGGCCTCGTGGCGCACCTCGCCCTCGGCGGGCGGCCGGACCCCGGCGATCGCGTCCAGCAGTGTCGTCTTGCCGGCGCCGCTGCCACCGATGATCGCCACGAGCTCGCCGGCGCCGATCGTCAGCGACACGTTCCGCAGCGTGCGGCGCCCGCCGTCCATCCGCTGCCCGACCCCGCGCACCTCGATCACGTCACGCCCCCTCCCTCCGGAGGGCGCGGACGCCCCCAGAAGAACATGAACGACGCCGGGCGCGGAGTCCAGAGGCGGAACCCCGCCCGCCCCCGGCCGCCCGTCAGCCCACGGGGGCGTCGTCGGGCGTGCCGCCCGCGATCTCCGCCAGCACGTCCAGGGCCCTGGCGAGGACGTCCTCCGGCGGCGACGCCAGGCCGAACCGCACCGCCCGCGGCGCGGCGGCGCCGCCGACCACGAACGCGGCGGCGGGCGTGACGGCGATGCCGCGCCGGGCCGCCGCGGCCACGAACGTCTCCGCCCGCCACGGCGCGGGCAACTCCCACCAGCAGAAGTACGAGCCGGGGTCGGACCGGATCGCGGCGCCCGCGAGCCGGTCCGCCGCGATCCGCTGCCGGGACGCGGCGTCCGCCCGCTTCGCCTTCACGATCGCCTCCACCGTCCCGTCGGCGACCCACCCGGACGCCGCCTCCAGCGCGAACCCGGCGGGCCCCCACGCGCCCGAGCGCAGCGCGGCGGCGACCCGGCCCGCCAGCCGCCGCGGGACGGCGGCGAACCCCACGCTCAGCCCCGGCGCCAGCCGCTTGGAGAGGCTGTCGACCGGGATCGCGTGGTCCGGCGCGAACGACGCCAGCGGCGGCGGGCCGTCCTCGCGCAGGAACGCCCAGATCCGGTCCTCGATCGCGCACAGCCCGAGCCGCCCGAGGAGGGCGCCCAGCTCGGCGCGCCGGCCCTCCGGCATCGTCGTCCCGTACGGGTTGTGCAGCGTGGGCTGGAGGTAGACGCCGCCGAGCGGAGCGGCGCGGTGCGCCTCGGCGAGCGCGCCCGGCACCATCCCGTGCCCGTCCACCGGCACCGCGACCGGCGTGACGCCGAGCCGCGCCGCGATCCCCTTGATCACCGGATAGGTGAGCGCCTCGACGGCGAGCCGCCCGCCCGGCGGCACGAGCGCGGCCACGGCCGCGGCGATCGCCTGCCGGCCGTTCCCGGCGAACAGCACGTCCTCCGGCGCCGGGGCCCAGCCGTCCGCCGCGAGCAGCGCCGCCGCGGCCTCGCGCGATGCCGGGGTGCCCGCCACGCCGACGGGCGCGAGCGCCGCGTCCAGCACGTCCGGACGCGCCAGGCGGTCCAGCCCGGCGGCCAGCAGGGGCGCCTGCTCCGGCACGACCGGGTAGTTCAGCTCCAGGTCGATGCGGGCGTCCGCCGGCTCGGTCAGGGCGGGGGCCGCCCGCCGCTCCGCCGCGAGCACGAACGTGCCCCGCCCGACCTCGCCGACGACCAGGCCGCGGCGGCCCAACTCGCGGTAGACGCGCGCGGCCGTCGAGGCGGCGATGCCCCGGCGGCGCGCGAACGCGCGCTGCGGCGGCAGCCGGTCGCCCGGCCGCAGCCGCCCGGCGGCGATGTCGGCGGCGACCGCGTCGGCCACCCGCCGGTAGTCGTCCATACGGCTCCCAGGATTGCACCGAGTTCAATTCCATCATTGCACCGAACAAATCGGACGTCTAGCATCGGTGCAATGATCTCCCCAGCGGCCCTGGCGGCCATCGCCCTCGTCGCGCTCGGGCTCGTCCTCACCCCCGGGCCGAACATGATCTACCTGGTGTCGCGGTCGGTGACGCAGGGCCGGCGCGCCGGGCTCGTCTCCCTCGGCGGCGTCGCCCTCGGCTTCGTCCTCTACGTCGTGGCCGCCACCGCCGGGATCACGACCGTCTTCCGGCTCGTCCCGCCCGTGTACACGGTGCTGAAGCTGGCGGGCGCCGGGTACCTGCTCTGGCTGGCCTGGCAGGCCGTCCGGCCCGGCGGGACCGCCGTGTTCGCCCCCAGGGAGCTGCCCGCCGACCCGCCGCGTCGGCTGTTCGCCATGGGCCTGGTGACCAACCTGCTCAACCCCAAGATCGCCATCCTGTACGTGTCGCTGCTGCCGCAGTTCGTCGACCCCTCCCGCGGCCACGCCGCCGTGCAGAGCCTGCTGCTCGGGCTCACCCAGATCACCGTCGCGATCACCGTGAACGCCCTCATCGTGCTCGGCGCCGGGAGCATCGCCGCGTTCCTCACCCGCCGCCCCGCCTGGCAGCGCGTCCAGCGCTACCTGATGGGCTCGGTGCTGGCCGGCCTCGCCGTCCGCATCGGCCTCGACCGCACCCGCGCCGCCGTCGCCTAGCGCCGCGCCGGAGCGCGGCGGACCCGGCCCGATTTGGCGGGCCTTGCCATCATGGTGCGGTGATCGCGCGACGGCGGGGACGGGACGAGGCGGAGCGGGCGGACGGATGGCGCCGCCCCGACGCCTCCATGTCCCTGCTGTCGGACCTGTTCTCCGGCAAGCTCCTCGACCCCGGCTACGCCGAGGCGGCGTCTCGGCGCGCGGCGTCCGGCGGGACCCGCCCGCGCGGCGGGCGGCTGCGGGGCGGCGGCGTCCTCGCCGTGCTGACGGCCGCGGGCGTCCTCATCGCCGTGGCCGGCGTCCAGGTGCGCCGCAGCGAGCCCGTGGCCGCCAAGGAGCGCGCCCGCCTCATCGACCAGATCCACGCCCGCACCGGCGAGACCGACGCCCTCCAGCGCCGCCTCGACGGGCTGCGCGCCGACACCGGCCGGGAGCGGGCGGGCGCCCTGGAGCGCAGCGCCGCCGGCCGCCGCGTCCGCCGCGACCTCGCCGCGCAGGCCGCCGCCGCGGCCGCCGAGCCCGCCTCCGGCCCCGGGCTCGTCGTCACCCTCGGCGACGCGCCCGGCGACGGCGGCGGGGACTCCGACGGCCGGGTCTATGATCAGGATCTCCAGGTGCTGGTCAACGGGCTCTGGGCGGCGGGCGCCACGGCCATCGGGATCAACGGGCGCCGGCTCACCCCGGTCACCGCGATCCGCACCGCGGGGGAGGCGATCCTGGTGGACTACCGCCCGCTGACCGGCCCGTACGAGGTCACGGCGCTCGGCGACCCGGACCGCGTGCGGGACGCGTTCACCGGCTCCGCCGCCGACCGCAGGCTGCGCGACCTCGAGGAGCGGTACCGCATCCGGTACGACGCGCGCCGCACGTCCGGCGCCCGGCTGCCCGCGGCGGGCGCGCTGCGGCTGCGCTACGCCACGCCGGTCCCGGGAGCGGGCGGGTGACGCGATGACCGGCCACACGACGACCACGGTCGGAACGGCCGCGAACGGAACGGTCGCGCACGGAACGACCGCCCAAGGAACGACCGCGCACGCGGCCGCCGCGGCCGCGGCGCGCACGGAAGGGACGGCCAGGGAATGATCGCGCTGATCGGGCTGGTGATCGGCGTGGTGCTGGGCCTCCTCCTGCACCCCGACGTCCCGCTGTGGCTCCAGCCCTACCTGCCCATCGCCATCGTCGCGGCGCTCGACGCCATGTTCGGCGGCGTCCGGGCCCGGCTCGAGGGGATCTTCGACGAGAAGGTGTTCGTCGTGTCCTTCCTCAGCAACACCGTCATCGCGGCGCTGATCGTCTTCCTCGGCGACGAGCTGGGCGTCGGCTCGCAGCTGTCCACCGGCGTCGTGGTCGTCCTCGGCATCCGGATCTTCTCCAACGCGGCCGGCATCCGGCGGAAGCTGTTCGGCGCATGAGCGGCGACGACGCCCGTGAGCGGCCCGAGGCGCCCGACCGGCCGGAGACGCCCGGGCGGCCTCCTGAGCGGCCCGCTGAGCCGCCGGACGAGCCGCCCCCGCCCCTCACCGGGGTGATGGCCCTGCTGCGGCCCAGGGCGAGCTGGGGGCAGCTCATCGGCGGGCTGCTGTGCGTCCTCGTCGGCTTCGCGGTGGCCGTGCAGGTCCGCTCCACCAAGCGCGACACCACGTTCGCCACCGCCAGGCAGGACGAGCTGGTCGGCATCCTGGCCGATCTGGGCCAGCGGTCCGAACGGCTCCGCGGCGACATCCGCGACCTGGAGGAGACCAAGGCCGAGTTGCAGCGCGACGCCCAGGGCGGCGCCGCCCTGGAGGAGGCGCGCAAGCGCGCCACGACCTACGGGCTCCTGGCGGGCACGCTCCCCGCCGAAGGGCCCGGCATCCAGATGGTCGTCCAGGACCCGCGCGGCGGCGTCCGCGCCGGCGGCCTCCTGGACGCGCTGGAGGAACTCCGCGACGCCGGCGCCGAGGTCGTCCAGGTCAACGACGTCCGCGCCGGGGTCGACACCTACTTCGTCGACGCCCGCGACGGCGTCCTCGCGGACGGGGCCACGCTGCGCGCCCCGTACACGTTCCTCGCCATCGGGGACCCCCACACCATGACCACGGCGCTCAACATTCCGGGCGGCGTCGTGCGGACGCTGCGGGCCGCCGGCGCCACCGTCTCGATCACCCCGCGCGCGAAAGTGACCGTGAGCGCGATACGGTCTCCGTAAGAGGGAACGGGGGGAGCGGTGAACGGCCGTCCGGGACGTCGCGATCGGCGCCGCCCGCGCGGCGGCGTAGACCGGCGATCATCGGCACGGGTACCGTGGTGCGGTCGGTTCACCGTTCCGGTTGACCCCTCGGGCAATACCCGCGTAAGTTGCGGCGACCGTCGCGTGCGCGGGCGGTGAGCAGGACCGTGGTCGGGGGCGGGTCCCCGGCGTGGGTTGGGTGAAGGATGCGCGTGGCGCACGCGGCTCCCGCGGCAGCGGGGCGTCCGCGGGCGGCGCGCCGATGGTAGGAGGCCGAGCCGATCTATGCCGAGCGTCTACTGCACGCAGTGCGGTCACGCCAACCCGGATGATGCCCGCTTCTGCTCGAACTGCGGCACCCCGCTGACGCGGGGCGCCCAGCCGCCGATCTACCGGGAGTCGCCCGGCGAGTCGACCTCCACGATCTCCATCGGCGGGTTCGAGGCGCTGGACACCGGCCAGGAGGCCGAGGAGCAGCCCGGTCCGGACCAGACCGCCATGGAGGCGCTCCCGCCCGGGACCGCGCTACTGGTCGTCAAGCGGGGGCCGAACGCGGGGAGCCGCTTCCTGCTCGACAAGGACCGCACCTCCGCCGGACGGCACCCGGAGAGCGACATCTTCCTGGACGACGTCACCGTCTCCCGCCGGCACGCCGAGTTCGCCCGGCACGGCGGCACCTTCTCGGTCCGCGACGTCGGCAGCCTGAACGGCACCTACGTCAACCGGCAGCGGATCGACCAGGCCGGCCTGTCCGGCGGCGACGAGGTCCAGATCGGCAAGTTCCGGCTGGTCTTCCTGACCAACCCGGCGCACGCCTGACGAGGACCGGAGCGGCGGGGGAGCACGGGGTCTCGGCGACGATGGGAGGGCCCTTGAACGCGCAGCCGGCCCGGTCCCCGATGACCATCGGGGACGTCCTCGGGCTGCTCAGGAGCGAGTTCCCCGACATCACCATCTCCAAGATCCGGTTCCTGGAGTCGGAGGGGCTCGTGGAACCGGAGCGCACCCCCGCCGGGTACCGCAAGTTCGGCCCGGCGGACGTGGAGCGGCTCCGGTTCGTGCTCACCGCGCAGCGCGACCACTACATGCCGCTGCGCGCGATCCGGCAGCACCTGGAGGCCCGCGACCGCGGCGAGGCCGTCCCGCCGCTCGGCGCCCGCGCCGAGGAGCCCGCCCGCCGGCCCCGCACTCTGGTCGCGGCCGGTGCCGACGCGCCCGACCCGGCCGTCCGGCTGACCCGCCGCCAGCTCTTGGACGGCGCCGGCATCGGCGAGGACCTGCTCGGCGACCTGGAGGAGTACGGGCTCGTCCGCCGCAACGGCACCCACTACGACGGCGAGGCCCTCACCGTGGCCCGCGCCGCCGCCGCGCTCGGCGAGCACGGCTTCGAGGTCCGCCACCTGCGCGCCGCCAAGGCCGCCGCCGACCGGCAGGCCGGCCTGATCGAGCAGATGGTCGCCCCGCAGCTGCGCCGGCGCAGCCCGGGCGCGCACGAGCAGGCCGCCGAGACCGCGCGCGACATCGCCGCGCTCTCCGTCCGGCTCCACGCCGCCCTGCTGTCGGCGGGCCTTCGCGAAAGCCTCGACCCCTGATCAGGGGGTCCGGGGAGGCATTTGCCGCCCGCCGCCGCGCCACCCTGTCCGAGCCTGGGTGTACGTTGGGCTACAGGATTCGTCGAGGATCCGTCCGGTGCACGTGGTGATCGAGACAGCGTCGACCAGCAGGGAGCCGCAGTGAAGCAGATGGAGGTCGTCGGCGTCCGGGTCGAGATGCCCTCCAATCAGCCCATCGTCCTGTTGAAGGAGACGGAGGGCGAGCGCTACCTGCCCATCTGGATCGGGGCGGTCGAAGCGACCGCGATCGCCTTCGCCCAGCAGGGCGTGCTGCCCGCGCGCCCCCTCACCCACGACCTGTTCCGGGACGTGCTCGACGCGCTGAGCGTCCAGCTCCGCACCGTGAACATCACCGACCTGCGCGAGGGGATCTTCTTCGCGGACCTGGTCTTCTCCAACGGCGTCGAGGTGAGCGCCCGCCCGTCCGACTCCATCGCCCTGGCGCTGCGCACCGGCGCGACGATCTTCGCCAGCGAGGACGTCCTCGAGGAGGCCGGCGTGGCCATCCCCGACGAGCAGGAGGACGAGGTCGAGAAGTTCCGCGAGTTCCTCGACACCATCTCCCCGGAGGACTTCGGCCGCGCCGGCTAGACAGCGCCGCCCCGACTGCACCGCGCCTGGACCGCGCCGACTGCCTCGCGCCGCACCGGTAGACCGCGCCGTACGGCCCGCCGTCCCCACCTTCCGTCCGGACCCACGGTACGGCCGCGCCCGGCGCTCCGCGGCACGTCCCGCCTGTTCGAGCGGGCATCGGTTACGCTGTGTGATGGAGCGGTGCGGGCCGGACTTGGCGGATGGAGTGGGGAATGTCACTTCAGGGTGTAAGTTCATGCCGTGCCGCGATTGGTCTTGCATTGCCCCGGACCTGGCAGTTTCCGAGGGGTGACCATCGGGGTAGGAGTGCGTTGGCGGCTAAGGTGCGCAGTTTGCCCACGTGAAGCCGGTTCATCCGGGCATGCGACGCGCCGACGGTGAACGTTGACCACACCCTGACCGGCACCTACCGTGCTGGTGGAACACCCGTGGTGTAATTCGTCAAACCCCCTTGACGAAGCGCCACGGGCTGATAGAAGCCGGAGGTCCGCGTGGCGGTGAGCAGCGGCGAGGGCAAGGCGACCCCCGAAAGGCACATGGCGTCACAACGCGCCGGAGAGCAGGGCCTGCTCTTCGACACGCAGGTGTCCGCGCCGCCGGAGGACGTCGGCTACCGCGGCCCGACGGCGTGCGCGGCGGCGGGGATCACCTACCGGCAGCTGGACTACTGGGCCCGCACGAAGCTGGTCGAGCCGAGCGTCCGCGCGGCGCAGGGATCGGGCAGCCAGCGGCTCTACAGCTTCCGCGACATCCTGGTGCTGAAGGTCGTGAAGCGGCTGCTGGACACCGGGGTTTCGCTGCAGCAGATCCGCACCGCCGTGACGCACCTGCGCGACCGCGGCGTCCAGGACCTGGCGCAGATCACCCTGATGAGCGACGGGGTGAGCGTCTACGAGTGCACCTCCGCCGACGAGGTCGTGGACCTGCTCCAGGGCGGGCAGGGCGTCTTCGGGATCGCGCTCGGACGGGTGTGGCAGGAGGTGGAGGGAAGCCTGGCGGAGCTTCCCGGCGAACGCGCCGCCACCGACGACCCGGACCCTCTCGAACACCCCCACGATGAGCTGGCGAACCGGCGGCGCGCCCGCCGCACCGGCTGACCCCTCCCGCGAGCCCGCGGCCGCCCCCGGACGACCTCCGACCCCTCAGATCGCCTCCTTGCGCTGGAGATAGGCGAACGCCGCCCAGCCCGGCAGCACGGGAAGCCACAGCGTCAGCAGCCGGTACAGCAGCACCGCGGACGTCGCCGTCTCCGCGGTCAGCCCCGAGATCGTCAGCGCCAGCGTCAGCGCGCCCTCGACGGCGCCGAGCCCGCCCGGCGTCGGCACCGCGGAGCCGACCGCGTTGGCGGTCAGGAACACCACCACGACGGCCGTCCAGGGGAGCGACCCGCCGAACGCCCGGATCGAGGCGTCCAGGCAGATCACGTACGCCACCGTCAGCCCCACCGTCCCGCCGAGCCCGGTGGCGAGCTTGCGCGGCGACTGCAGGACGTCCACGAGCCGCGGCACCACGCCGGAGAACATCGCCCGCAGCCGGGACGTCGCGAACCGCCGCACCCGCGGGATCGTCAGCGCCGCGCCGGCGGCCAGCCCCAGCGCCAGCACCACGATCATGATCGTGCGGGACGGCGCCAGGTCCTTGGTGGCGTTGTGGGTGGAGCCGGTGAGGAAGCCGAACAGCGCCAGCAGCAGCACGTGCACCACCAGCCCGACCAGCTGGGACGCGCCGACGCTGGCGACCGCGAGACCCGAGCGGATGCCGGACCGCTGCAGGAAGCGGGTGTTGATCGCCACGCCGCCGACCGCGGCCGGCGCGACCAGCTGCACGAACGACGCGGCGAGCTGGACCAGCACCGTCCGCCCCAGCGGCAGCCGCTCCGGGACGAAGCCCAGCAGCATGTACGCCGCCGCGAGATAGGTGGCAGCGGACCCGGCGAGGGCGATCAGCAGCCAGTGCCAGGTGACGGTCGACAGCAGGTGCGCGAAGTCGAGGCTCGCGACCTGCGGGAGCACGATGTAGCCGGCGACGGACAGGCCGACGATGCTGAAGATCGTCCGGGGCCGGAACCGCTCCAGCCGGACCGGCGCCGCCTCCGTCTCCGGCTTCAGCGCGACGATCTGCTCCCGGATGCGGGTCAGCAGCTCGCGGTCGCGGCGCAGCGCCGTCCGCGTCGACCGCGACAGCGCCACCCGCTGCAGCAGCGGCACCGCCGCCGGGAGCGCGTCCTCGCCCAGCGCCGACGCCGCGGTCCGCACCGCCCGCTCGGGGCCCGCGCGCAGCGCCACGGTGGTGAGCAGCTGCGCCAGGTCGAGCCGCAGCGCCAGGTCGCCGGCCGCGATCTCGCCGGACCGCATGTCGGTGAGGTAGGCGCGGCCGTCGTCGCCGACGAGGATCGCGTCCTCCTCCAGCCGCCGGTGCGCGAGGCGGCCCTCCTGCAGCCGCCGGAACTGCCGCCACACGTCGGCGAGCAGGGTGTCGGTGACCTCCTCGTCCCGGACGTCCCCGAGCCGCCGCCCCGGCACGTGCTCGTAGGCCAGCAGCGCCGCCTCCGTGCCGACCTCCGCCGTCCCCACCAGCCGGGGAGTGCGCGCGCCCGCCGCGTCCACCGCGTACGCCATCAGGGACTCCAGCTCGAGGGAGCGGCGCAGCGGGCGCAGCGCCCGGCCCGTGGTGGTGCGGCTCAGCCGCAGCGTCCGCCACATCCGGTACAGCAGCCCCGCGGTCTGCTGGTCGCGGTCGAGGACCCGCACCTCCAGGTCCCACCGGCCGGGCCGCCGCTCGCCCGGCGCGCGGCACTCCTCGTCCCGCCGGTCGAGGACGACGCCGTAGCGGCGGTCCGCGGCGGCGTCGCCGGGATCGTCGAGGCGCGCGGCGCGGCGCGGGCACAGCCCGAGCCGCTCCAGCGTGGAGACCACCGTCGTCCCGGTCGGGCGCGGGTTGGGCGTTCCGACCGCGTAGAGCGTCCCGTAGCCGATCGCGCGGCCGAGCAGGTAGGTGGCCGCGAGCGCGGCGACCGACGCGTACGACGCGGTCAGCCCGGTCAGCGCGGCCAGCCCGATGAGCGTCCACGTCACCGCCTGCCAGCGGGTCCGCCCCGCCATCCCGACCGCCGTGACGAACGCGATCACCGGGGCGATGTCGGTGTGCACCGGGGCGGTGCTGGTGCCGCCCCAGATCAGCGAGTCCAGCACCCCGCCCGGCGCCGCGCTGGTCACCCAGTCGTCCAGCCCGACCGTGATCCCGAACGCGATCACGGCGGCCAGCAGCGCGATCGCGACCCGCATGCCGTCCTTGCGGAACAGCCGCTCGACCGCGAACGCGATCGGCACCGTCAGCACCCCGAAGCTGGACGCCAGCGTGGCCAGCGACAGCAGCAGGCGCGGGGCGTGCGCCGTGCCCTGCGCGATGTCGGTCTGCAGCCCGTGCGTGGTCTGCTGCGCGATCGACACCAGCAGCATCACCACGGCCAGCGCGACGCACGAGACCCCGAACCTGATCGCGTCGGCGGACCGGCGGATCCGGTCCGGCTGGGCGGGCTCGTCCACGGGGACGCCGGCGGTCGCGCCCGTCGCCGGGCGCACCGCCCCGCCGTGGGTCTGTGTCACGCCGTACCGCCGCCCTGACCGTCCGCC
>NZ_JBEPCJ010000145.1:0-18181 GCF_040299565.1 Spirillospora sp. NPDC000708 | reverse complement strand
GCCGGGGGTGGGGCGCTGCCCCGGCCCCCCGCCCCCCCCCCACCTCAACGCACTGCCAGGTCAGCGCTCCTTCCGGACGAGCCGGCGGATCCTCCCGGTCATGCGCCGCGGCCCGGACGGGATGGCACGCCCCGGCTCGGCGAGCGGACCCAGCCGCGCCGCGATCTCGGCGACCGCGCCCGCGATGTCGTGGCACGGCCTGAGCGGGTCGCCGGTCGAGACGACGAACCACGGCACACCGGCCGTACCCGCCTTGACGTGCACGCTCTCGCCCACCCTGGGCAGTTCGGACGCGAAGACGTGCAGCAGCGCCGGGGTCTGCTCGTATCGCCGCCGCGTCGACCAGCCCGCGGCGTCGAGCGCCCTCGCCAGGCCGTCGAGGTGGTCGGCGGCGTTCACGCCTCTCGCCAGACGACGGCGCCGGTCTCCTCGTCCCGCCACGCCTCGCCCACGACGCCGAACTCGACGTACGCCGGGCCGCCGACCTGCGACAGGCCGACCCGCCGCACCCGTCCGCGAGCATCGCCGTCCGCCTCGGCGAGAGCCTCGCGGACGTGCCGGATCGCGAGGCTCTCGTCGTCGGTCACGCCGCCCAGGCCGCCGCCGTCCGACCGGACGTCCCAGGAGAACAGCCTCGCCGGATCGTTCGGCCGCGCGACCACCACGGGCGTCGCCCCGTCGGCATGCTCGCAGGCGCTGGATGAGGGGTCGTGTTCGTCGGTCCCCGAAGGGACGGTGTCCGCTACGTTCTTCATGGATCGGGAGACTCCATCCGATCAAGGCCCCGGCCGGTGCTTCCATCACCGCGTCCGGGGCCGCCCTGTTCTTCTGCATGTCACGCCTTCGAACGCCCGTTGCGCCGACGCTCCGGAGGGCGGAACAGTGACAGCATCGCTGGCACTTGTGCGGGACGCTAGCACTAGCGCGACAGCAGTGTGTTATCAATTGGCCACAGAGTGTCCGACGCCGCTGGGAGACTGACCCCATGCCCTCCGAACACGGCCCGACCGCGCGGCATCGACGCCTCGCCGCAGAGCTGCGCCGGTTGCGCGAGCAAGCCGAGCTCACCCCCGAGACGGCTGCCGGGATCCTCGGCTGGAGCCGCACCAAGCTCGTCCGCATCGAGACCGCGAAGAACCTGCCGACGGTCCCTGACGTCGCGCACATCCTCGAGACCTACGGTGGTTCGGCCGCCGTCCGGGCCGCGCTCCTCCAGCTCGCCCGCGACATCCGCACACGGGGCTGGTGGACGTCCTACCACGACGTCCTGGCCGGCTCATACGCCGAGCTGGAGGACGCCGCCGACCGCATCCGCAGCTGGCAGACAGAGGTAGTGCCAGGGTTGCTCCAGACGCCCGAGTACGCGCGAGTCCTCATCGAGGGCGAGTTTCCTCGCGACCCGGCCGAGGTCGATCGTCGTTTGCAGGCGAGGATGACACGCCGGGCCCGGCTGGCCCGCACTGATGCGCCGACGTTCGAGGTTCTGCTGGCCGAGGAGGTGCTCCGGAGGCCGGTGGGCGGCCGGGAGGTGATGATCGGCCAGCTCGCCGCACTGCTGGAGGCAGGCCGGCGGGCGGGGACCACCGTCCGGGTCGTTCCTATGGCGATCGACTACCGTCCTGCCCTCGGGCTGGGGAGCATCGTGCTCTTCCAGTTCACCGCGCCGCTGGAGCTTGATACGGCCTATGTCGACACGATTGCAGGCGGTATGTACATCGAGGACATCGCTCAGGTCGCACGCTGTAGCGTGACGTTGGACCGCATAAGCGACGCGGCCCTGCCACTGAAGGAATCGGTGGATTTGATCGCCGCCATCCGGGAGGAGATCCAGTCCGATGACCGGTAGCGAAATCCCTGCCACGGCTGCGTGGCGCAAGTCGACGTACAGCGGCTCCGGCAACGATGCCTGTGTGGAGATCACCACGAGTGTGGCGGGGGTGGTCGGGGTGCGTGACTCGGTTGATCCTGGTGGGCCGGTGCTGGGGTTCGCGCCGTCGGCCTGGCGGGCCTTCACGGCCAGGATCAAGGACGGCGAACTCGCGCTTTGAGCGCTCGATGAGTTGCGGTGTGTTGGTCGGGGTGCCCTCAACGACACACCGCAACTCGACAGGGCCGGTGAGCCGTCAGCGGACCTTGGGGACGGGGCCGAAGACGGGGGCGATCTCGCTCCAGCGGTGCAGCTGGCAGCCGTCGTTGCGCTTGAAGGTCGTGTCGACGGGCTTGCCCTGCCAGGTGCCCTTCACCGTGGCGACCTCGGGGCCGCCGTAGATGTCGGTGCACATCCGGTCCTTGGGGACGGGCGCGAACGGGTCCTTGACCTTGGTGAGGGCGGCGCAGGCGTCGGCGGCCTTCGGGTGGTCGCCGCCGGCCGGGTCGCAGGTCAGCCTGTAGGTCGTGGCGGGAGCCTGGGCCGACGCCTTGACCTGGATGGTGAGGCTGTCGGCCGAGGGGCCCGAGGGCCGTACCGTGGTGGTGCCCGAGGGCCGCTCGGCGGGAAGGGTCTTGACGTGTTCGTCGCCGCAGGCGGCCAGTGAGAAGATCATGGCGAGCCCGGACGAGGCGAGGATGAGCGTCCGATACCGCATGCGTGATTCGACGCGGGGGGGCTTCGCGCGGTTCCATGGGGGTGTGATGATTTTCGGGGACGAGGTTCCGGCGGTGGTCGCCGCCGACGTTCCGCAGGGCGGTTACCTGCTCGACGTGCGCGAACAGAGCGAGTGGGACGCGGGGCACGCGCCCGACGCCGTCCACATTCCGATGGGGCAGCTGGGCGACCGGGCCGGGGAGATCCCGCGGGACCGCGAGATCTTCGTGATCTGCCGGTCGGGGGCGCGGTCGGCGCAGGTGACGGTGGCGCTGAACCAGGCGGGCTGGCTGGCGAAGAACGTGGACGGCGGGATGAAGGGCTGGGCCGAGGCGGGCCGCCCGATGGAGAACGGCGGGGACGGCGAGCCCTACGTGGCCTGACCGCCCTCCGGGAAATACGCCCCCTTTGTAGGGGTTGCGGGCGGTTGTACGATCGGTGCCGACCGATAACCGCGGGAGCTCGGGCCATGAGCCGGGCTGAGAGGGCGGCCTTCCTGGCGTCGCCGACCGCATGAACCTGTCCGGGTAATGCCGGCGTAGGGAGCGTGTCCCGTGACGTCCGACGTCGAGAAGACCCTCGCGCACGAGAGCCCGCGCAACGAGGTCCCGTACACCCTCGACGAGCCCGCCCCGAAGGTGCTCGGCTTCTGGGACCAGAGCGCGTTCTGGGCGAACCTCGGGGTCAGCCTGCTGGCCTTCTCCGGCGCCTACACCGTCCTCGCGCCCGATGCCGCCGGGACGCCGACGCTGGCGATCGCGGCGGGCATCGTCGCGATGATCGTCGGCACCGTGCTGGGCGGGCTGATGCTCGGCCTGGCCGCCGCGCCGGGCGCGCGGACGGGCCAGCCGGCGATGGTGCTGCTGCGCGGCCTGTTCGGCGCGCGGCTGTCGTACGTGCCGACGGTGCTGAACATCGCGCAGCTGATCGGCTGGGGCACGTTCGAGCTGATCGTGATCGCGGACGCGGCGCGCGAGCTGTGGGACGGGGTGCCCCGCTGGGGGTACGTCGTCGCGGCCGGGGTGCTCACGACCGTGCTGACGATCTGGCCGCTCGGGTCGGTGCGGCTGCTGCGCCGGTACGTGACGGTCGCGGTGATCGTCGCGCTCGCCTACTTCTACGTGCAGCTCGTCCGGCAGCCGCTGCCGGACCTGAACCACGGGTCGTGGCACGGGTTCTGGATCGGCGCGGACGCGGCGCTGGCGGTGTCGATCTCGTGGGTGCCGGTCGCCGCCGACTACACCCGGCACGCGAAGAGCGCGCGCGGGGCCTTCGGCGCGGCGTCGGTCGGGTACTCGGTCACCCAGATCGTCGCGTACGTGCTAGGGCTGCTGGCCCTGGCCCTCGTGGGCGGCGACACGGGCAAGGTGTTCGACCCGTTCCTGCACGTCGCGCTGGGCGCGGTGTTCTTCGCGGTGTTCGTGCTGCGGGAGGCCGACCAGTCGTTCGCGAACGTGTACTCCACCGCCGTGTCGATCCAGAACCTGGTGCCGCGCGCCGACCGCCGCGTCCTGTCGGTCGCGCTCGGCGCGGGGATCACCGTGCTGGCGCTGGTGCTGGACATCAACGACTACGCGGGCTTCCTGTCGCTGATCGGGTCGGTGTTCGTGCCGATGCTGGGCGTGCTCGCGGCGGACTTCTTCCTGGGCCGGGGCCGCGCCGGCGGCTGGGACGCGAGCCGCGCCGCGCCGTCCCGGTGGAGCATGATCGCGGCCTGGCTGGTCGGCATCGTCGCCTACCAGCTGATCAACTCCGGGACGATCGGCTGGTGGACGGACCTGTGGCAGCACGTGCGGGACGCGCTGCACTTCACCCCGCAGAGCTGGATGAGCGCGTCGCTGCTCTCCTTCCTCGTCGCGGGCGCCGCGACGCTCCTGATCGGCCGGACGGGCGCCGCCCGCCGGCCCGGTATTACCCGGCGGTAGGGTTGCCGGAGCCGCGCGCCGACGGATGCGCCGCGCCCCGCCGGAAAGGCACGACGGAGATGGCCGATCCCGAGGTCCCCGGGCCCCTGAAGTGGCGTTCCTCCCTTCGCGGGGGTCGCCTGGTGGGAACTTTTCGGCGCCGGTTGCCCGGCGCCGCACCGGGCTCCGGTGGCACGATGACAGGCGTGCAGCACGTCCACGACCCGATCGCGCGCGCCGTCATCGAGAGCGCCGCCGACGCGATCGTGGCCGTCGACCAGAAGCACCGCGTCACCGTGTGGAACCCGGCCGCCGAGCGGATGTTCGGCTGGAGCGCCGAGGAGATGGTCGGGCGCGTCCCGCCGATCGTCCCGGACGAGCTGAAGGCCGAGCACAACGCCGTCCAGGAGCGGCTGCTCACCCGGCGCGCCGGCGAGGGCGAGTCCGAGAAGGAGGGCGGGCAGATCTCGATCGCGACCCGCCGGTTCCACCGGGACGGCCGGCTGATCGACGTGCGGATCGACACGAGCCTGCTGAAGGACCCGGCCGGCACCCCGCTCGGCTGGGTCGGGGTGTACCACCCGGCGGAGGACGACGAGATCGTCCAGCACCACATGACGGAGCGGGCCCGGCTCGTCCGGCGGCTGAACGACATCGTCGCCGACCTGAACGCCGAGCTGGACCTCGCCGTCGTGCTCGACCGGATCACGACCGCGCTGATCGAGCTGACCGGCGCGGACGCGGGCGGGTTCGTCCGGATCGAGGGGCAGCGGCTGCGGCTGGTCAGCACGTCGGGGCTGCCCGAGCACCTGCGCGGGACGACCGCGGAGCTGCGCCCGAGCCTGGTCGGGGAGCTGCTGCGGTCCGGCAAGACGGTCAAGCTCGCGACCGGCGAGCAGCGGCTCGGCGACCTGGTCTGGTCCGAGCTGCCCGGCCTGCACACCGTCGCGCTCGGCCTGTCCTACCTGCAGAACCGCCCGTACGGGGCGCTGTACGCGCTGTTCTCCGGACGCAAGATCGGGCACACCGAGCTGGAGCTGCTGGAACTGCTCGCCGGGCACGCCGGCGTGGCGGTCGGCAACGCCGTCGCGTACGCGGAGGTCGTCCGGCAGCGGGCGCACGAGCGCGCGGTGATCGACTCCAGCGCGGACGGCATCGCGGTGCTCGACCACGACCTCGTCGTCCGGCAGTGGAACCCGGCCGCGCACGCCCTCACCGGGGTCCCGCCGGAGGACGCGATCGGCCGGCCGCTGCCGTTCGACATGCCCGCGCTCGGCGAGATGCTGACGTTCCCGCTGGAGTCGGGCGTCTGGCTGAACGTGCTGGCCGCGGAGATCGAGGAGACCGGCGAGCTGGTCGTCGACTTCCGCGACGTGACGGAGGCCAAGGCCCTGGAGGAGGCGAAGGACCTGTTCCTCGCCACCACCAGCCACGAGCTGCGCACCCCGATCACGGTCGTGCAGGGGTTCGCGTCGACGCTGGTCAACCGGTGGGACGAGCTGACCGACGCCGACCGCCGCGCCGCCGTCGCGACGATCGCCGAGCGCGCCCAGTCGCTCGGCCGGCTGGTGGAGCACCTGCTGCTCGGCTCCCGCGCGGGCGCCGACGAGCTGGCCGTGACGGTCGAGCCGTTCGACCTGACCCGGGTCCTGGAGGGCGTCGTCGCGGGGTTCCGGTCGCTGTCGCCGCTGCACCGGGTTGAGCTGGAGATCGAGCCGGGCCTGCCGCGCTGCCGGGGCGACGCGATGGCGACCGACATCGTGCTCGGGCAGCTGCTGGAGAACGCGTTCAAGTACAGCCCGGACGGCGGGACGGTCCGGGTCCGCGCGAAGGCCGGCCCGGCGGGGATCGCGGTGGCGGTCGAGGACGAGGGGATCGGCATCCGGCCGGGCGACCACGAGCGGATCTTCGAGCGGTTCGTGCAGGGCGAGGCGGGGGACCGGCGCCGGTTCGGCGGCATCGGGCTCGGGCTCTACATCGTGAAGCGGCTGACCGAGGCGCAGGGCGGGACGATCTCGGCGCACCCCGGCACGGGCGACAAGCCGGGCACCTGCATGCGGCTGGTCCTGCCGGCCGAATGACCGCCCGGTCGGTCACTTACCGTGAGGACAGCGCTCCGGCTGCGGCCGGGTGAGTCCGATGTGGCCCGCGGTTTGAGCGATCTTGGCCGGTGGCAGTGTTGCCCCGTGCGGGAAAGTACGGTGGCCACCGGGTGTGACGGACGAAACGCGCGCGCGAGGAGTAACCCGTCCTCCGGCTGGATAGATCCATGGATGGTCGCCGTAGGTGACGGGATCGCCGTCCCGCACCGGGCTCCGACGCCGCGTACGGGGGTGATCACCGTGACCGAACGGCCGGTGACTCGTTGTGCAGGTGGCAAACTGAATCGCTCAGGTTTCCGGCCCAGGCCATCAGGGCATTTCGGTCGTACCGGAAGAGCGGCGACGGGACTGGTCCGAGACAGCGGAACCACGGGGAGGTGAGGGCGTCGAGCGTCGTACTGCTGCCACACGCGCCGTCCAGCGTCGCGGTCGCCCGCAAGCGCCTCAGCTCCGAGCTGGCCGCCTCGGGGGTCTACGAGTCGGTCGTCGACGATGCCAGCGTCATCGTCAGCGAGCTGATCAGCAACGCCCTGCGGCACGCCAGGCCGCTGCCCTCCGGGCAGGTCCGGGTCTGCTGGCTGTGCCGGGGCGACGTCCTGGAACTGGAGGTCAGCGACGGGGGCGCGATGACCGAGCCGCGCCGCGGCCCGGGCACGCTGTCCTCGCTCGGCGGCCGCGGGCTCGGCATCGTCGAGGCCCTGTCGGAGGGCTGGGGCGTCCGGCACGAGGACGGCGCCACCACCGTGTGGGCCGTGCTGCGCACGCCGCGCTCGAACGGCGGTGAGGACGCGGTCTCGCCCGCGCACTCCGACACCGTCGTGCCCGACCTCGCCGACTTTCCGGACCTCATGGACGAACCGGACGAAGGCTTCTACAACGGAACGAGGAATGAGGTGGCCCCAAGTAGGGCATACCCCGCCTAGAAGGACCACTGCCGCACCTTGTATGGTCCTCAACAAGCTCGGGCGCTGTCGTGCCCCCGTCGACACCGCCCGAGCGTCCAACGTGGGAAAGGCCCCGGCATCGCCGGGGCCTTTCGTCGTCAGGGGGAGCCCCCCGTCACTGGGGCTCCGTCGTCAGGGGGCGTCGCGGAGGATCGGGCAGGACATGCAGCGCGGGCCGCCCCGCCCGGTGCCGAGCTCGCTGCCGCTGATCCGGATGACCTCGATCCCCGACGCCTCCAGCTGCGCGTTCGTCTCGATGTTGCGCTCGTACGCCACGCACAGCCGGGGCGCGACCGCGAGCGTGTTGTTCCCGTCGTCCCACTGCTCCCGCTCGGCGGTCACCGGATCCAGACCGGTGTCGATCACCTTCAGCCGGTCCAGGCCCATCGCGTCCGCCGCCGCCTCCAGGAACGGGCGCGGCTCCGCCACCCGCAGGTCGCCGTCGTCCAGCGTCACCGTGTACGCGGTCAGCGAGTGCGCGACCGGCGGGTACATGACCACGGTGTCGACGTCGACCATGGTGCACACCGTGTCCAGGTGCATGGTCGCCCGCTCCTGCGCGATCGGCACCGCCAGCACCGTGTGCGCCAGCCCCGCCCCGATCACCTGCCGGGCCAGCCGCTCCACGCCCGCCGGGGTCGTCCGCTCGCCCGTCCCGACCGCGATCACCCCCGGGCACAGCAGCAGGACGTCGCCGCCCTCCAGATGCTCCAGCGCCGGCGAGTACACCGGCTCCACACCGTCGAACCGCGGGTGGTGCGCGTAGATCAGCCCGGTGAGCTGCGCCTCCCTGCGCCGCGCCTCCATCGCCAGGCTCGTCACCGCCACCCGGTCGCCGATCCACGCGCTGTTGTCGCGGGTGAACAGCAGGCCGGGCAGCGGGTCCACGATGAAGTCGAGCCGGTCCATCAGCCGGTACACCAGGCCGTGTCCGGACTTCAGCTCCTCGTGCGCCAGTCCCGCGACCAGCGTCTGCGACAGGTCCTCCGGGTCGAGGTCGCGCAGGTACCCCTCCACGACGCGGCGCAGCTGGTCGCCGAGCCGCAGGTCGACGATCGCGTCCGCGATCGCCTGCTCCCGCGCCGCCTCGTACTCCAGCGCGTCCTGCAGCAGCTCGGTGACGTACAGCACCTCGACGCCGCGCTCCCGCAGCGCCTCCGCGAACGCGTCGTGCTCCTCCTGCGCGCGGCTCGCCCACGGGATCGCGTCGAACAGCAGCTTGTCGCTGTTGCGCGGCGTCAGCCGCTTCAGCTCCGCGCCCGGACGGTGCAGCAGGACCGTCCGCAGCCGCCCGACCTCGCTCGTCACCCGGTGCTCGTGCACGTCCGGTGCCGTCGTCCCCGTTGTCTGCGTCACACCAGAAGTCTAAGTCGGCCCGTTCCGCCGGAGCCTCCGGCCCGTTCCTGTGCCACGATCCGAGGGTGATCCGGGGGCTTTCACTGCATTTGACCGCCGCGACGCTGCTGCGGGTGTCCGCCGAGGGCGTCGCGACCGCGCTCGTCCTGACCGTCCAGGCCCGGACGGGGCACGCCGCCACCGCCGGCTACCTGCAGACCGCGATGACGCTGCCGTACGTGGTCAGCGGGCCGGTGATCGGGAACGCGCTGGACCGGATGGCGCGCCCGCGCCGCGCCGTCGTCCCGCTGGCCCTCGCCTACGTCGCCGCGACCGGCCTGCTGCTGGCGATGGCGGGCGGCTCGCCGCTGGTCGCCGCGCTGTGCGTCGCGGCCGTGATCGGCTGCGCCGAGCCGATCGTCGTGGCGCTGACCAGCCTGCTGCCGCGCTTCGTGCCGGCCGACCGGCTGTCGCGCGCGTACGGGCTGGAGGCGTCGAGCTACAACGTCGCCGCGATCGTCGGCCCCGGTCTCGCGGCGGGCGTCGCCTCGTTCGCGGGCGGCCGGTACGCGGGGGCGGGCATCGTGGCGAGCGCCGTCCTCGGGCTCTGCGTCCTCCCCCTGCTGCCCTTCGCCGGACCGGCCCCCGCGTCCGCCGAGCCCGGCAGTCCCGCCGAGCCCGGTCGGCCTGCGGAGCCGGGGCGGCCTGCGGAGCCAGGCGGTCCCGCGGAGCCTGGAAGGCCCGCCGAGGCGGGACGGGTCGCGGAAGTAGGCAAGGGCGCGGTCGCCGAGCGGGACATCGGCGAGGTCGCCGAGGACGCCCGGTCCGGGCTCGCCGACGTGCTCGTGGGCGGGCTGTTCGTGCTGGTCCGGGGCCGGGTGCTGCGCGCGCTGACCGTCGCGACGACGCTCGCGTGGCTCGGGTTCGGCGGCGTCGCGGTGACGGCGGTGCTGCTCGCCGGGCACATCGGCGCCGCGCCCAGCGCGGGCGGGCGGCTGCTGGTGGCTATGGCCGTCGGGTCGCTGCTCGGCTCGCTGGCGTCGAGCCGCTGGCTGACGCCCCGGCACGCCGAGCCGGTCCTGGTCGGCGGGCTCGTCGCGTTCGGCGCCGCGCTGGCGGCGCTCGCGGTCGTCCCGTCGGTGCCGTGGGCGATGGCCGCGTTCTGCGCGGCGGGGCTCGCCGAGGGGCCGGTGTTCGCCGCGACGCTGATGCTCCGCCAGCGCGAGTCGCCGCCGGACCGGCTCGGCCAGGTCAACACCACCGGCGGCAGCCTGAAGATCGGCGCGTCCGCGCTCGGCGCGGCGCTCACCGCCGCGTGCGCGGACGCGGTCGGCCCGGTCGGGCTGGTGCTGGCGATCGCGTCGCTCCAGTTCGCCGGCGCGCTGTCCGGCTGGATCCTGCTGCGACCGCGCCGACCTCGCTCTATTCCTTGACGGTTATATTCCAGGTGAGGCATATTGAACGACATGGCAACCGCGGTCTGGCGCGCGCTCGCCGACCCCGGCCGGCGTGCCATCCTCGACCGGCTGCTGCAGGGGCCGCGCCCGGTCGGCGACCTGGCCCGCGCCTGCGGCCTCAGCCAGCCCGGCACGTCCAAGCACCTGCGCGTGCTGCGCGAGGCCGGGCTGGTGGATGTCGAGCGGGACGCGCAGCGCCGGCTGTACGCGATCCGGCCCGCCCCGATGGCGGAACTGGACGCCTGGCTGGCGCCCTACCGGCGGTTGTGGAACGCGAGCCTGGACGCGCTGGGCGACCGGCTGGACGCGCCGGACGACCCGCCCGGCGCCCCGGGCGATCCGTCCGGCGACCGGCCCGGCACCGGCGCCACCGAGAGAGGCGAACCATGATCATCACGAATCCCGGCGGCTACCTCGAGATCGGCGGCCGCCCGGCCGTCCGCTTCGAGCGGATCTACGACCACCCGGTGGAGCGGGTCTGGCGCATGGTCGCCGACCCCGCCGAGCTGGCGCACTGGTTCCCGGCCCCGAAGATCACCATCGATCCGGTCCCGGGCGGCGCGATCACCTTCTCCGGCGACCCGAACATGCCGGAGGCGACGTCGAGCGGCCGGATCATCGACTTCGACCCGCCGCGCCGGCTCGCGTTCAGCTGGGGCGGCGACGAGCTGCACTTCGACCTCGAACCGCTCGACGGCGGCCGGACCCGGTTCGTCCTCACCAACATCCTCGAAGCCCGCGACACGGCGGCGCGCAACGCGGCCGGCTGGGACGTGTGCCTGGCCGCGCTCGACGCCCTCGCCGAGGACCGCGCCGCCGAGCAGCCCGCGTGGCAGCCGAAGTACGACGCGTACGTGGCGGCGGGCCTGCCGTCCGGCGCCCCGATCCCCGGCCAGGGCTGAACCCGGGGCCGGGGCCGGGGCGCGAAGGGCGGCGGCTAGGGCTCCCGGACGGTCCGGTAGGTGAGCAGGGGCATCCCGTCGCCGACCATGCGGGTGCCCACCAGCCGCATCGGCTTCTTGCCGCTCGTGCCGCCGAAGAGCCGCTCGCCGGCCCCGAGCACGAACGGGAAGACCAGCAGCCGCAGCTCGTCGGCGAGGTCGTGCTCGATCAGCGCGTGCACGAGCCGGCCGCTGGCGTAGACGACGATGTCCCCGTCCACCTTCTGCTTCAGCGTCGAGATCTCGTGGACGGGGTCGCCGCCGAGGACGGTGGTGTTCTCCCAGCCGAGGTCCTCCAGGGTCGAGGACACGACGTGCTTGGGCAGGCTCCGCAGCCGGTCCGCCCACGCGCCGCCCCGTGTCGGCCAGCCGCGCGCGATGAAGTACTCGTAGCTGCGCCGGCCCATGAGCAGGGCCTCGGCGCCCATCGCCTCCGCGGCCTCGGTCTCGGCCCACGCGGCGCGGTCCTCGTCCCGCATCCAGTCGAACCAGCCGCCGAACCTGGTGCCGTCCGCGTCGTCGTCCGCGATCTGGATGACCCCGTCGAGCGAGACGTTCTCGCTGATGACGATCCTTCCCATGGTGCTTCTCCCATCCGGTGTCGTTGCCGTCACCGATGCAGATGCCGCGTGTCGCGGAAAGGGGGCGGTCGCGGGCCGCCCCTTTCGGGCCCCGGCCGGCGTCCGTACAGGATGGAAGGCGAACGGCCGCGGACGAGGGGTGGCGAGGACCGATGGGAGCCGACCTGATGACAAGGGCGCGGGCCGGGGACGGCGAGGCGTTCCGCGCGCTGACCGAGCCGCACCGCCGGGAGCTGCAGGTGCACTGCTACCGGATGCTCGGCTCGTTCCAGGACGCGGAGGACGCCCTCCAGGACACGCTGCTGGACGCCTGGCGGGGCCTCGGCGGGTTCGACGGCCGCTCCTCGATCCGCACCTGGCTCTACCGGATCGCCACGAACCGGTGCCTCAGCACGCTGCGCTCGGCGGCGCGGCGCCCGGCCAAGGCGTGGGACATCCCCGGCGTCGAGCCGCCCGAACCGACCCGGCTCGGCGAGGTCGTGTGGCTGGAGCCGTTCCCCGACGCCCTCCTCGAAGGCGCGCCGCCGGTGCCGCTCGGTCCCGAGGCGCGCTACGAGCAGACCGAGTCCGTCTCGCTGGCGTTCGTGACCGCGCTCCAGGCGCTGCCGCCGCGCCAGATCGCCGTCCTCATCCTCCGCGACGTGCTCGGATTCCACGCGGACGAGGTCGCCGGGATGCTGGACACGACCGTCGACTCGGTGAAGAGCGCCTTGAAGCGGGCGCGTACCGGCCTGCGGCGGCGGCAGGCGGCGCAGGCCGGCGCGGAACCGCCGCCCGCCGCCGGGTCGCCCGCCGAGAACGCCGTCGTGGCGGGCTTCGTCCGCGCCTGGGAGGCCGCCGACGTCGACGCGCTGGTGGCGCTGCTGACCGACGACGCCTTCGTGTCCATGCCGCCGCTGCCCTTCGAGTACGAGGGGCGGGACGTCGTGGCGGGCTTCTGCGCCGGCCTGTTCGGCGCGGGCCGGCGGTTCGACCTCGTGCCGACGCGCGCCAACGGCCAGCCGGCGTTCGGGAGCTACCTGCGCGCCCCCACCGGCGTCGGCCACGGGACCGGCCTGTACGTCCTCACCCTCGCGGGCGGCCGGATCAGCGCCATGACCCGCTTCGAGAACAGCGTGCTCCCGTCGTTCGGCCTGCCGCGCTCCCTTCCGAGCCGCTAGCCGCACCGCGCCCGGCGATCACCGGGCGGGCGGCCACCGGAGCGGGCGGTCATCGAGGCGGGTGGTCGCCGGGACGGGCGGTCACCGGGGCGGGCGCAGGCCGGCGATCAGCAGGCCGACGAGGCGGCGCGCGTCGTAGCGGTCGTCGCTCTCGGCGCCGATGCAGAGGTTGCCGATGCCCCGCATGAGCTCGTACGCGCCGATGCCAGAGCGGATCTCGCCGGCGTCGGCCGCGGCGTCGAGCAGCCGCGCGCACACGGGGACGAGGCGTTCGAGGAAGTAGGCGTGCAGCGTCTCGAACCCGGCGGTGTCGGACCGCAGGACGGCCGCGAGCCCGTGCTTGGTGACCAGGAAGTCCACGAACAGGTCGATCCATCGCCCCAGCGCCGCGTACGGCGTCGGACTCTCCTCCAGCAGGGCGGGTCCGGCCTCGGCGCAGGACTCGACCTGGTGCCGGTAGACGGCCACGATGAGGTCCGCCCGCGTCGGGAAGTGGCGGTAGATCGTGGCCGTCCCGACGCCCGCCTTCGCCGCGATGTCGCGCACGGGCGCCTCCACGCCCGACGTCACGAAGATCTCGGCGGCCGCGTCGAGCAGGGCCTCCTCGTTGCGCCGGGCGTCCGCCCGCCTGGGCCGGGCCGCGCGCTGGCCGTCCTTCACCATGCCTCCGACGGGTGGGTTGCTAAACGGGACATCGTTCCGTATCGTCTAAGTGGGACATCGTCCCGCTTAACCATGATGCCAGAGCGCGAGCCGGGCCACCAATTCCCCCTGCGCCGCGCTTCCCCCGCGCCGCCGGCCCTCCGCGATCTCCCTAACGAAAGCCGTGCCATGCCGAACGCTCCAACCATGACCACCACCGCGAGGCCCGTGGTGCTGCCCGCCCCGGACCGCGGCGAGGACCTCCAGGTCAGCGTGTCCGCGCCCGCGACCGGCGGTGCCCTGCCCGTCATCGTCTTCTCGCACGGTTTCGGCTGGTCGATGGACGGCTACGCGCCGCTCGCCGACCACTGGGCCGCGCACGGCTTCGCGGTCGTCCGGCCCACCCACCTCGACTCCAGGCGGCTCGGCCTCCCGGCCGACGACCCCCGCACGCCGCGGATCTGGCGCCTGCGCGTCGACGACCTGAAGCGAGTGATCGACGGGCTCGACGCCCTGGAGGCCGCCGTTCCCGGCCTCGCCGGACGGCTCGACCGCGACCGCATCGCGGTGGCCGGGCACTCCTGGGGAGCGCAGACGGCCAGCATGCTGCTGGGCGCGCGTGTCCTGGACCCCGGTGGCGTCCCCGGCGAGGACCTGTCCGACCCCCGCGTGAAGGCGGGCGTGCTGCTCGCCCTGACCGGCCGGGGCGGAACGGACCTGTCGGCGTTCGCCGCCGAGCACTTCCCCTTCATGAACCCGTCGTTCGACGGCATGACCGCGCCCGCGCTCATCGTCGCGGGCGACCACGACCGGTCGCCCCTGACCACCCGGGGGCCGGACTGGTTCACCGACCCCTACGTCCTCAGCCCGAAGGACAAGACCCTGCTCACGCTGTTCGGAGCGGAGCACTCGCTCGGCGGGGTCGCGGGATATGAGGTCGCGGAGACGACGGACGAGAACCCCGAACGCGTCGCCCTCGTCCAGCGGCTCACCACCGCCTACCTGCGCGGCGTCCTCCACCCGGACGGCACCGCCTGGCAGGAGGCGCGCTCCGCGCTGGAGAACGACCCCCGCCCGCTCGGACGCCTCGAAAGCAAGTAGGCGAACCCCGTCCATCGAAAGGAGTCACGGCCCATGCCGCGATCACCCGCTTTCGGGATCATGACCGCGCCGATGCAGGTCGGCTACGACGACATCCTGCGGGTCTGGCGCGAGGCCGACGCGATCCCCGAGATCGGCCACGCCTGGCTGTTCGACCACCTCATGCCGATCGGCGGCGACCCGGACGGCCCGGCCTTCGAGGGCTGGACGCTGCTGTCCGCGCTCGCGGCGCGGACCCGGCGGCTGCGCCTCGGCCTGCTGGTGACCAGCAACCGGTTCCGCCCGCCCGCGATGCTCGCCAAGATCGCCACCACCGTCGACATCGTCTCCGGCGGGCGGCTCGACTTCGGCATCGGCGCGGGCTCGCGCCCCGGCCACCCGCTCGCCCGGCGCGAGTACGAGGCGCACGGCCTGCCCTTCCACGGCTTCGAGCACTCCGTGGAGAGCCTCGCCGAGGCGTGCACGATCATCCGGCGGCTGTGGACGGAGCCCGAGCCGTTCGACTTCGCCGGCGCCCACCACCGGCTGACCGGCGCGTTCGGCAACCCCAAGCCCGTGCAGCGCCCGCACCCGCCGATCCTCATCGGCGGCCGCTCGTCCGCGACGCTGCGCGTGGTCGCCGAACACGCCGACCTGTGGAACATCCCCGGCGGGGACATCGCGGACGTCACCGCCCGCAGCGCCCTCCTCGACCGCTACTGTGCCGATATCGGGCGCGACCCCGCCTCGATCACCCGCTCCATCCACCTGCCCGTCTCCTACGACGAGCCCGGCGCCGCCAGGGCCGCGATCGGTGAGGCGCTCGACGCCGGTTTCCGGCATTTCGTCCTCTCCCTGCCCGCGCCCTACCCGGACGGCGCCGCGCGGTGGCTCGCCGACGAAGTGATCAAGCCGTCCGGCTGACCGGACCTCACCGGGCGGCCTCCGCGGGCCGGGCGGCGAGCAGGCCGTGGCGGTGCCCCCAGGCGGTGACCGCGGCGGCGATGGTGTCCGGGCGATCCTCGGCGGCGTGGTGGCCGGACGCGCCGCCAGGCTCGATCTCCAGGTTCGCGATGTGCTCCGCGCACCACGCGGCGATCTCCGGGGTGATCGCCAGGGTGGGCGAACCGTCGAAGGTGATCAGCAGCTTGGGGACGTCGCGGCTGGCGGCCAGCCACGCGTCGTACCGCTCGACCCGCGCGTGCACGTCGGCGGGCTCGCCGTCGATCGGCAGCGAGCGCGCCCACTGCAGGATCGGGCGGCGGCTCTCCGGCGTCGGGTAGGGCTCCAGGTACGGGCGGAGCTCCTCCTCGCCCAGCGGGGTGAGGACGCCGCCGGTGAACGCCGTCTCCACGAAGAAGTTCGTCCCGAGGACCAGCTTCTCGCCCTCGGGGCCGCGGATCATCTCGGCGCGGGCGCGCGGCGCGTCGCCCAGCTCGTCCCAGGACACGGGCTTGACGATCGTCTCGAAGAACGCGACGCCGCGCGCCCGCCCCGGGTGGCGGGCCGCCCAGTCGAAGGCCAGCGAGCCGCCCCAGTCGTGGCCGACCAGCACGACGTCCTCCAGGCCCAGCGCGTCGAACCAGGCGTCCAGGTAGCGGGCGTGGTCGTCGAAGCGGTAGGGGACGTCCGGCTTGCCCGAGCGGCCCATGCCGATGAGGTCGGGGGCGAGCAGCCGCCCGGCTCCGCCCATCGCGGGCAGCACCCGCCGCCACAGGCGCGACGAGCCGGGGTTCCCGTGCAGGAAGACGACGGGCGCGCCGTCCCCGGTCTCCTCGTAGTACATCGTCGAGTCGAGCACGTCGATCACCGGCATGGAAGCCTCCCGTTTCATTGGCGGCACCAACGTTGGTGCCGCCAATGAAGTTACATTGTTGGTCGAACCAACGCAACGCCTCCCCGCGAAAAATCGATCGACTTCTTCCGGAGCGCTTCGTAGTGTGCGGAGCATGTTCTTCGCAGCCGGCACCCGGACGCTCGCAGGCGACTGCCTGCTGAGCGCGGTGCCGGCTGCCTTCCTCGCGGCAGCGGCAGCGGCGATCGCCGACGACGGCGTCCGACGCTGACCCCTCTCCGTCCCGCCTCCGGAGAACCAGCGGAGGGGGGTTGGCCAAGCGAACGCTGCGCGCCCGCAGGGGCGCGCGCGGGTTCTCACGTTCGGATCATCGTGAGGACGAAGAGACCATGGCGAAGAAGCTGTACGAGCGGGACAAGCCGCACCTGAACATCGGCACGATGGGCCACGTCGACCACGGCAAGACGACGCTCACCGCGGCGATCACGAAGGTGCTGGCCGAGCGCGGGCTGGCGTCCGCCGTGCCGTTCGAGGGCATCGACCGCGCCCCCGAGGAGCGCGACCGCGGCATCACCATCAACGTCGCGCACGTCCAGTACTCCACCGCGACCCGGCACTACGCCCACGTCGACATGCCCGGTCACGCCGACTACGTGAAGAACATGATCACCGGTGCGGCGCAGGTGGACGGGGCGGTGCTGGTCGTCTCGGCGCAGGACGGCGCGATGCCGCAGACGCGCGAGCACATCGTGCTGGCGCACCAGGTCGGCGTGCGGCACATCGTCGTCGCGCTCAACAAGGCCGACATGGTCGAGGACACCGAGCTGCTCGACCTCGTCGAGCTGGAGGTGCGCGAGCTGCTCACCGAGTACGGGTTCCCCGGCGAGGAGGTGCCCGTGGTCCGGGTGTCCGGGCTGAAGGCGCTGGAGGGCGACCCGTACTGGACGGCCCGGATCGGCGACCTGCTCGACGCGATCGACGCGTACGTGCCGGTGCCGGACCGGGTGCTCGACAGGCCGTTCCTCATGCCGGTGGAGAGCGTGCTCACCATCACCGGGCGCGGCACCGTCGTGACCGGCGTGGTGGCGCAGGGCTCGGTCCGGGTCGGGGACGCGGTGGAGGTCGTCGGGCTCGGCGCGTCGTTCGGCTCGGTCGCGACGGGGCTGGAGACGTTCGGCCAGTCGATGGACCACGCCGAGGCGGGCGACAACACCGCGATGCTGCTCCGCGGCGTGCGGCGCGACCAGGTGCGGCGCGGCCAGGTGGTCGCGGCGCCGGGCGCGATCCGGCCGCACACCCGGTTCCGCGCGCGGGTCCGGGTGCTGACGGCGGCGGAGGGCGGCCGGAGCAGGCCGTTCTTCCACGGGTACCGGCCGCAGTTCCACTTCCGGACGACGGACGTGGTCGGCGGCGTGGACCTCGGCGGTGAGGGCGGCATGGCGATGCCGGGCGACTCCGTCGAGATGGCCGTCGAGCTCGGCCGGCCCGTCGCGATGAGCGAGGGGCTCGGGTTCGCGATCCGGGAGGGCGGCCGGACGGTCGGCGCCGGAACGGTGGTCGAGCTGCTCGGCTAGGGCGGCGGAGGAGGGGTGGGGGGGGGGGGGGGGGGGCCCCCCCGCCCCCCCCGAGTGTAATGGGTTTAGTGTTTGTTGGGGT
>NZ_JBEPCJ010000144.1:0-18419 GCF_040299565.1 Spirillospora sp. NPDC000708 | reverse complement strand
CCCCCCCCCGGGGGGGCCCCCCCCCGCCCCCCCAACACCGGCTTATGGGCCCGCACCCCCACCCCACGCGCCATGGGGCACACCTTGCCACCGCGGCGGCCCCCGCGCGGGGTAATCCGCGCGCCGGGGCCGGGACGCGATGGATCAGACGCGCGCGGGCTCCCGTCCGGGGACTTCGCTGCCGCCGCGCCGTGTCAGCCGTCCCCACAGGACGGCGTCAAGCGAGAAGCGCCCGCCGCCCGCGAGGGCGAACAGCAGCGCGGCGGCGCCGAGCATGAGGACGTACTCGTAGCCGCCCTTCTCCGCGAACAGGCCGTGGTCCATGTGCACGAACCAGAACGCGCCGGCCATGTCCACGGCGATCAGCACGCCGGCGACGGGGAGCAGCACGCCGAGGACCATCGCGACGCCCCCGGCCAGCTCGACCCAGGTGCCGTAGTAGGCCGACAGGCCGGGCATCGGGATGCCGAGCCCGTCGAACTCGGCGGCGACGGCGGCGTGGCCGGTGTCGTGCAGCTTCTGCCAGCCGTGCGCGATGAAGATCGCACCCAGGGCCAGCCGGCCGATCAGCAGTCCGGCGTCGGGCAGCAGGGGATGGCGTCGGGCGGGGAGCATGCCGGTCCTCCGATGTCTCTCGGCGGGTGATTCAAAGTTGAACTACCGTGACCGTAGCAGAGGTCGTTCAAATTCAGACCATCTAGAAACTTCAATCCGAATACAGGTCAACTAGAATCACGACATGACGGACGCGGGGGACGCTCTCGAACCGGCCGAGCTGCGCGCCTGGACGGCCTTCCTGGCCGCCGGCCACCTGCTCGACCACGAGGTCGAACGCCAGCTCAAGCGGGACGGCGGGCTGTCGCACGCCGAGTTCGAGGTGCTGGTGCGGCTGCGCGCGGCGGACGGCGGCCGGCTGCGCATGTCCGACCTCGCGCGCGAGGTGATGATCTCCAAGAGCCGGCTCACCTACCAGATCGGCCGCCTCGAGGAGGCGGGCCTGGTGAAACGCACCGGCTGCGAGTCCGACCGGCGCTCGGTGTGGGCGGAGCTCACCGCGGACGGCGCCGCGGCCCTCGACCGCGTCCGCCCCGGCCACCGCAGGGTGGTCCGGGAGGCCCTCATCGACGTCCTCACCGCCGAGGAGATCGAACTGCTCGGGGACGCCCTCACCCGCGTCGGCGACCGCCTCCGCGCCCGCTGAGCGGCCGGGGGTTCCCAGGCCGGGGCCGTGCTGGGACGCTCGGTCCCATGCGGGACTTCGGCGGGATCGTGGAGCGGGCGCCGGCCCGCGTGGTGCGGCCGGCCGGCGCGGACGAGGTCGTCGAGGCGCTGCGCGAGGCGCGGGCGCGGCGGCTGGAGGCGGTCCCCCGCGGGTGCGGGCACTCGACGTTCGGCCAGTCGCTGACCGGCGGCCTCTGCCTCGACATGCGCGGCCTCGCCGGCGTCGGGGACGTCGCCGCCGGGCGCGCGGTCGCCGGCGCCGGGACGACGTGGCGCGAGGTGCTGGCGGCGACGCTGCCGCACGGGCTCGCGCCGCCCGTCCTGACCGACTTCCTCGACGTGACCGTCGGCGGGACGCTCTCGGCGGGCGGCGTCGGCGGCGCCTCGCACCGGTACGGGACGCAGGCCGACCACGTCCTCGGCCTCGACGTCGTGACCGGCGGCGGGGGCACCGTCCCGTGCTCACCGGTCGCGTGCTCACCGCGCGTCCGTCCGGACCTGTTCGACCGGGTCCGTGGCGGGCTCGGCCGGCACGGCGTGATCACGAGCGCGGCGCTGCGCCTCGTCCCGGCACCGGAACGGGTGCTGACCTGCACGATCCCCTGCCGGGACGCGGCCGGGCTGCTGCGCGTCCAGGGCGAGGTCGCGGCCGACGACATCGCGGGGCAGGCCAAACCGTCTCCGGACGGGTGGCGGTACGAGGTCAAGGCCACCCTCTACGGGGACGGGCCGGTCCCGCCGGGGACGACCGAGACCGAGGAGCTGCCCTTCCTCGCGTTCGCGGACCGCATGCGCCCCGACGTCGAGGAGCTGGTCGCGCTCGGCGAGTGGGCGCGGCCGCACCCGTGGGTCATGGTGTTCCTGCCCCGGGACCGCGCCGCCGACGTCATCGAGGCCACGCTCAAGGAGATGGCGCCGCACGATCTCGGGCTCAGCGGCGTCGTCCTGATCAAGGCGCTGCGCGTCGGGCACGTGCCGATGCTCGCCGCGCCGCCGGAGCCGGTGCTGTTCAGCGTCCTGAAGACCGCCTCCCCCGGCTGCGCGCCCGTCCCGGAGATGCTCGCCGCCAACCGGGCGCTGCTCGACCGGGCCCGCGCGGCCGGCGGCACCGGCTACCGGATCGGCGCCGTTCCGGATCGATTCCGGCCCGGGCGATGAGTTCCGGGCGGACGCCAGGTCCACCCCCGATGTCGGTCGACACGACGCGGCGCGGCGGGCCGCGGGGGCCCCGCCGCACAGCCGCGCCCGAAATTCAGGCGACGACCGGATAGGCCGCCTGGAAGGCCAGGCGGCCGTCCGCGCCCGCGGCGAGCCGGTCGCAGACGTCGTCGAGCCCCATGAAGACCTCCCACCTCTCGGCGCCGGACGCGGCGGCCAGCACGTCCACGACGCGTTCCTCCAGGCCGGGAACCCGTTTGGCCTTCCAGACCTTGTCGGCGAGGCTGACGAGCAGGTCGTCGGCGCCGATGCCGGGGGCGTCCCAGGACGCGTGGGTCCGGGCGAAGCGCGCCAGCCGCTCCTCGACACCGCGTTCGCGGAGCAGCGCGTGCCCCGCCTCCTCATGCCGCGACCCGGGCCCCGACAGCTCCTCCGGATGCAGGGCCTTGCCGATGTCGTGGGTCGCGGCGCCGAACAGGACGGCCTCCGCGTCCACGGCGAGCGCCGGATACCGGCCGGCCGTCCAGGCGAGGAGCTCGGCGGCGACGTCGTGGACGGCGCGCAGATGCGCCGCCAGGCGGGGCGGCGCGTCCAGGTCCTCCAGCAGCCGCGCGGCCTCGGCGGGCAGGGGGCGCGGGCCGGGGTCGGTGAGGGCGCGCCGCAGGGCGTCGGACGGCACGGCTACTGGGCGAGGGCGATGACCTCGGCGCCGGGCAGCCCGGCGAGGGCCTTGCCGGGCAGCAGGATCTTGGACTTGCGGAGCCCGCTGCCGATGACGACCCGGGGCGCGGCGGCGACCGCCTCGTCCACCAGGACCGGCCAGCCCGCGGGCAGGCCGACCGGCGTGATGCCGCCGTACTCCATGCCCGTGAGCGAGGTGGCCTGGTCCATCGGCGCGAACGAGACCTTGCGGGCGCCGAGGTGCTTGCGGACGACGCCGTTCACGTCGGCGCGGTCGGTGGCGAGCACCATGCACGCCGCGTACGTCACCTCGCCGCCGCGCTTGGCCGCGACCACGACGCAGTTGGCGCTGGCCTCCAAGGGCACGTCGTAGCGCTCGCAGAACGCCGCCGTGTCCGCCAGCTCCGGATCGATCGCGGCGGCCTCGGCGTCCGGGACGCCGCCGATCGCGGCCGCCACCGGGTCCGCCAGCAGGTCCGTCCGCCCCGCGGCCGGTTCCCAGTCGAGCGTGCCGACCATGGTCGTCTCCTCCCGTGTCACCGGCTCTCAGGAGCCGAGGTAGCGCAGTACCGCCAACACGCGGCGGCTGTAGCCGGCGGCGTGCGACAGGTCCAGCTTGTCGAAGATCGCGTTGACGTGCTTCTCCACCGCGCTCTGCGAGACGTGCAGGTGCGCGGCGATCGAGGCGTTCGTGTGGCCCTGGGCCATGTGGTCGAGGACGTCGCGCTCGCGCGGGGTCAGCCGCGACAGCGGGTCGGCGTGCGTGCTGTGCGCCAGCAGCCGCCGCACCACCTCCGGATCGAACGCGGCCCCGCCGGCGCCGACGCGGTCCAGCGCGTCGAGGAACTCCTCCACCTGCGCCACCCGGTCCTTCAGCAGGTACCCGACGCCGGTGGTGTCCGCGGTGATCAGCTCGGTGGCGTAGCGCTTCTCGACGTACTGCGACAGGTCGAGCACGCCGACGGCGGGCCAGCGGCGGCGGATCTCCAGCGCGGCCCGCAGGCCCTCGTCGGTGTGCGTCGGCGGCATCCGGACGTCCACGACGACCACGTCCGGCGGGCTGCCGGCGACCGCCGCGATCAGCGCGTCGCCGTCGCCGACGGCCGCCGCGACCTCGTGGCCCTCCTCGGCGAGCAGCCGCACCAGGCCCTCGCGCAGCAGCGTGGAGTCCTCGGCCAGCATCACCCGCACGGCAGCTCCGCGGTGATCACGGTGGGGCCGCCGGGCGGGCTGTGCACGGCGAACGTCCCGTCCAGCGCGGCGACCCGGCGGGCCAGCCCGGCGAGCCCGCCGCCGGACGGGTCCGCCCCGCCGGTCCCGTCGTCCTCGATGCGCACGCCGATCATTGTCCCGGATCCCGCGACCTCCACGCGTACCCGTCCGGCGCCCGAGTGCTTGGCGGCGTTCGTGACGGCCTCGCAGACCACGAAGTACGCGGCGGTCTCGACCGCGTGCGGCGGGCGGCCCGGCACGTCGTAGCCGATCGTCACCGGGACTGCGGACCGCTCGGCGACCGATTCCAGCGCGGCCCGCAGCCCCTCGCCGTCGAGCGCCGCCGGGTAGACCCGCCAGGTGACCTCGCGGAGGTCCTCCAGCGCCCGCTGCGACTCCTCGTGCGCCTGTTTCAGCAGCTCGGCCGCCCGCTCGTGGGCGCCGGCGCGGCGGGCGCGGCCGATCAGCATGCCGAGCGCGACGAGCCGCTGCTGGACGCCGTCGTGCAGGTCGCGCTCGATGCGCCGGCGCTCGTCGTCCACGGCGTCGACGACCTCCGCGCGGGTGACGGAGAGCTGCGCGATCCGGCGCTCGTACTCGGCGAGGGGGCTCGGGCCGAGGCAGCGGCGCGCGACCGCCCGCTCCAGCGCCGCGACCCCGACCAGCCCCTGGACGGCCAGGAACAGCAGGACCAGCCCGACGGCGCCGGTGTACAGGACGATCCACCAGGACGGCGGGATGCCGTCGAGGTAGTCCCCGGTGATCCACCAGCTCGCCGCCAGTTCGGCGCCCAGGGCGGCGCCGTAGCCGATCAGGACGAGGATGGCCCCGCCGAGCAGCCCGACCGGCACCCGCAGGACGAGGTAGGCGAGGGCGCGCAGCGGCCCGTACTCGGCGGCGCCGGTCTCGCCGAGGAGCGCCAGCCGGCGGCGCTCCAGCTCGGTGAGGCGGCGCGCGCCGTCCGCGACGACGCCCGGCACGGCCCGCTGCCCGCGCGAGAACGCCAGCGCGTACGCCATGAGCAGCGCCGCGGCCGCGAGCAGGACCGTCTCCACGGCGGCGGTGGCCGCGCCGAGCAGCAGGCCGGCCCCGGCCCGCGCCGCCGCGCCGGCCATCGCGCGCGGGCCGGGGCGGCGTGCGGGCGGCGGGTCAGAGGCTGCGGTCACGTTCGAGTTCTCGCTGGTGGTGCATTCGGGCGGGCGTGGCCTCGCGGGCGGGCGCGCCGCGGTGCCGTCCACCGCGGGCCTTCACGATACGCACCGCCAGGAAGGCCGCGACCGCGACGGCCACCACCGCGACCACCCCCTTGGAGTACACGCCGACGAGGTCCTGGACGGCCGTCCAGTTGTCGCCGAGCCAGTACCCGGCCAGCACGAACACCGTGTTCCACAGCAGGCTGCCGAGCGTCGTGCAGACCAGGAAGGCCGCCATCCGCATCCGCTCCAGCCCGGCCGGGACGGAGATCAGGCTGCGGAAGATCGGGATCATCCGGCCGAAGAACACCGCCTTGCCGCCGTGCCGGGCGAACCACGCCTCGGTGCGGTCCAGGTCGGCGAGCTTCACCAGCGGGAGCCGCGCGACCAGCGCGCGGATCCGGTCGCGGCCGATCAGCGCGCCGACGCCGTAGAGGGCCAGCGCGCCGGCCACCGAGCCCAGCGTCGTCCAGACCAGCGCCGCGACCAGGCTCATCCGGCCCTGCGCCGCGGTGAAGCCGGCGAGCGGCAGGATCACCTCGCTCGGCAGCGGCGGGAAGAGGTTCTCCAGCGCGATCGCCACCCCGGCACCTGGCGCGCCGAGCCGTTCCATCAGGTGCGTCGCCCAGCCGGTGATCCCGCCGGACGGCTCGCCGCCGGCCACCGCGGACGCCAGCGCGTACGTCGTCTCGATCATGTCCTCGACGCTAGGAACCGGGCGTTCCCGCCGCCATGGAGCGCACCGCCGACCCGTCCGGGCGCGCACCGCAGCCGCGCCCTGCGGAAAACCGCACCCGGTGCCGGAACTTGCCCGGCAAAGCCGCGAAAACCCGTCCGGAGACGGCGGATCGGCCTACCCTTGGGCCATCTCGTTACGCCCCGCACGCGTCCGCTCCGGGGTCCGACAGAAGGAGCCGCACGCGTGGCCGACGAACTCCCGGAGAGCGCGCCTCCCGGCATCGACACCTCCACGCCGACGTTCGCACGGGTGTACGACTACTTCCTCGGCGGCAAGGACAACTTCGCCGCCGACCGCGAGGTGGCCGACATGGTGATGCAGCTCGTGCCGGAGGCGCCGGTCGTCGCGCAGGGGAACCGGGTCGCGATCGGGCGGGCGGTGGAGTACCTGGCGGGCGAGGCCGGGATCGACCAGTTCGTGGACATCGGGTCGGGGCTCCCGACCTCGTCCAACGTGCACCAGTTCGCCCGGTCGGCGAACCCGGACGCGCGCGTGGTGTACGTGGACAACGACCCGATCGTGCTGGCGCACGGCCGGGCGCTGCTGAGCGAGCGGGGCGTCGCCACGTTCATCCAGGGCGACCTGTACGAGCCGGAGAAGATCTTCGGCGACCCGGCACTGACCGGGCTGATCGACCTCGACCGGCCGGTGGCGCTGATCCTCGCCGCGATCATCCACCACGTGCCGGACGAGCGGGACCCGGCCGCCGTCGTCGGGGCGCTGCACCCGTTCCTGCCGAAGGGCAGCCACGTCGTGCTGACGCACCTGCACGACGCCGGGGACGACCCGCGCGTCGAGGAGGCCAAGCGGATCCTGCAGTCGGGCCTCGGCGGGTCGTACTTCCGGCCCGCGGCCCAGATCGAGGGGTTCATGGACGGGCTGACGATCCTGGAGCCGGGCGTCGCGAACGTGACGGAGTGGCGCCCGAACGGGCCGAAGGGCCCACTGGAGCACCCGCTGCACAGCCAGATGGTGGCGGTGATGGGACGCAAGGACTGATCATCCGCCGGGCCCGGTGATCGGCGGCGAAGGGAGGCCGGATTCAGCGGAGAGTGAAACCGGCGGCGCCGTCGCCGCGGGCTCCGCGACGCTCGGATGCCCCGATTCCCCAGGCCGCACGGGTTCCGGACGGTGCCCGGCCGGGGTTTCGGCCCCCCACCCGATCATGATCCAGGCGAAGATTCTTTTCTGATCGACTTTTCCGTTAAGAGCCTTTCTTGTACCGTTCGCAGGGTTTTGTGAAGTGAATTCATGATCGGACTTTCCCGCCACAAGATCATGTAAGGACGCCGCGATGCCCCTGGCGACTGGCCTGGCAGCGGCCGCGCTCCTCGGCCTGCTGACCCTGCTGGCCACCGCGCGGCGCGCCGGGCGCCGAGACCGCCCGCGCGACGAGCACCCCGAGTCGCTGACGGCCGTGCTCGCACCCGGAGAGGAGGAGTACCTGGCCTGGCTGGCCGACCACCACTGGCCCGGCGACGAGTACCTCGACCTCGAACACGAGTGGCGGGACGAGCTGGGCCTCCCCGACCCGGCCGAGCACTACGAGTCGCCGCTGTGCCCGCAGTGCGACCAGCGCTGCGAGGACGTCTGGCCGTGCCCGACCTGCGGGCGCCTGCTGCACTCCTCGTGCGGGCTCGGGATGCGGCGCCGCTGGGTCGACCGCCCGTACCGCGCGCACGGCCTGAACTCCGAGGCCGTCATCGCCGAGTGGATCTGCACCGGATGCCTGTCGGTCGTCGGGCTCGACGTCGACCACGGCGGCGAACCGGACGAGGGGCTTCTGCGCTGAACGCCCCGATGTGCCCCACCTTGTCCGGCGGCACACGCGACGAACAGTAAAGAATCCCCCATTGACTTGCATATTTCGGACGAACGGCGGCAGGCTTCCACTATGTCCTTAATCACAGGGACGCCCGTGGAGGAACCCGTGACCGATCAACGCGCACCGTCCTGCCCGCACCAGCCGCCGTGCCCGAGGCCCGACGCGCTGGACCGCGAGGCCGCGAGAACCGTCGCCGCCCACCCGGAGCAGGGCTGGAGCCTGCTCTGCAACGGCATCGTCGTCTTCGAGGACACCGGCGAACTGCTGCCCGACGGCCGTGTGATCGCCCCGCACCGTCCCACAACCGCCGCCTAGCGGCGCCGCGCGGCCCGCGGGGTCCCCGCGCCTCCTCCCCGCACCCCCCGCGAGGCCGCCGCCGCGCCGCTCGGCGCCCGGCTCCGGCGCGCGACCGCGCCGGCCGGCCGGTCGTCCCCGCCGCCGCGCCGGTCAGGCCGGCCCGATCGTGATCGGGACGGCGTTGAGCCACGCCATCCCGGCCAGCGGCTCCAGGTCCGCCGGATCCGGCGACGCGAGCGCGTTGACGTTCGCGCCGCCCGCCGCGTTCGCCGTCCGCCAGCCGCCCCGGTGCCCCCACCCGTGCGGGACCGCGACGGTGCCCTCGGTCATCTCGTCGGTGACCATCGCGGTCAGCTCGATCGCCCCGTGCGGTGACGCGATCCGGCACGGCGCGCCGTCCTCGATCCCGTGCGCGGCCGCGTCCTTCGGGTTGATCCGCGCCGCCTGGACGCGCCCGCCGCGCATCAGCGCGGGCGCGTTGTGCATCCAGGAGTTGTGCGAGCGCATCTCGCGCAGGCCGATCAGCCGCAGCGGGAAGCCATCCGGCGGCTCCGGCGCCCCGGCCAGCCGCCGCACCTCGGCGGCGATCTCCGGCGGGGCGAGGTGCACCCGCTTGTCCTTGTGCAGGATGCGGCGGCGCAGCGTCCCCGTCCGCTGGTGCTCGGCGAGCACGACGCCGTGCGGCGACCTCCGCAGCCGGCGCAGGCTGAGCCCGTCGCGCCTGCCGAGGACCCGTCGCAGGCCGTACCAGTCCCCCGCCGGGCCCGTGCGCAGCAGCGCGTCCGCCAGGAACCGCGGCGACGGCCGGACGCCCAGCCGGTGCGCGAGCCGCTGCAGCGGGAAGGCGCCGACGCCGATCCCCATCCGGCGGGCCAGCGCGTCGATGATCTCCCACTCCTGGCGGGCCTCCCCGCGCGGCGCGACGACCGGCTCCGTCCACGTCACGTACGGGGTGAGGTGGTTCTGCAGGAACGGCAGCGGCAGGTCCTCGCGCTCCAGGAACGTGGTCGCCGGCAGCACGTAGTCGGCCTTGCGGCCGGTGTCGGTGACGTAGAGGTCGATGGTGACCAGCAGGTCGAGCTCGTCGAGCGCCGCGCCGAGCGCCTCGCCGCCCGGGACGCTCAGCGCCGGGTTGCCGCCGGAGACGATCAGCGCGCGGAGCCGTCCCGGACCGGGCGTGGTGATCTCCTCGGCCATCACCCCGGCCGGGAAGGTGCCGAGGATGTCCGGGTATCCGCCGACACGCGAGCGCGTCCGGCCGTAGCTCGCGAGGCCGGACAGCCGCAGGATCTCGTCCAGCCAGAGCGGCGCGGCGCCGAAGACGGCGCCTCCCGGACGGTCCAGGTTGCCGGTCACCAGCGTCACGGCGTCGATGAGGAACGCCGTCAGCGTCCCGTGCCGGCCGAGGCAGGTGCCCGTCCGGCCGTACACGACGGCCCGCTCGGCCCGCGCCAGATCGCGCGCCAGCTCCCGGACGGTCGCCGCCGGGACGCCGCTGCGGTCCTCCGTCTCCTCGGGCGCGAAGCCGGCCGCGAGCGCCCGCAGCTCCTCGGCGCCGGACGCCTGGCCCGCGCAGGCGGCGCGGTCCTGGAGCCCCTCCTCGAAGATCACGTGGAGCATCGACAGCAGCAGCCAGGCGTCCCCGTCGGGGCGGACGGGCAGGTGCTCGTAGGCGCGGGCCGTCTCGGTCCGGCGCGGGTCGGCGACCACGACCCGCCCGCCGCGCGCCACGATCGCCGACAGGTCCTCGCGGATGCGCGGCGCGGTGATCAGGCTGCCGTGCGACACCAGCGGGTTCGCGCCGAGCATCAGCAGCAGGCCGGTGCGCTTGAGGTCGGGGATCGGGACCAGCACGGGCGCCCCGTACAGCAGCGCGCTCGCCGCGAACCGGTTGTTCACGTCCTGCGATCCCGCCGAGTACAGGTGCGGCGACTTCAGCGCCGCCATGAACCCGTTCAGCCACAGCGGATGGCTGTAGGAGAACGTCGCCGGGTTGCCGAAGTACCAGCCGATCGACGACCCGCCGTGCTCGCGGCGCAGGGCGTTCAGCCGCTCGGCGATGCCGCCGAGCGCCTCGTCCCAGCTCACCCGCTCGAACTCGCCGTCCGGGCGGCGCCGCAGCGGATGCACGACCCGGTCCGGGTCGTTCTGGACCTCGGTCATCGCGATGCCCTTGGGGCAGGCGAAGCCCTTCGACAGCGGGTGCTCCTTGTCGGGGCGGATCCGGACGACCTTCCCGTCCTCGACGGTGGCCTCCAGCCCGCACAGCGGCTCGCAGATCCGGCAGTAAGTGGTCACTGACGCCATGCGTCCGATTGTGCCACCGTCACCTGATCACGTGCCGGTCGAATCCGAGCGCCACGAGTTCCTCGTACGCCGCCCACACCGCCGCCGGAACCGGCATCGGCACCTGGAACCCCCGCTCGGCGTACACCTCCATGCGCTGCAGGTCGCCGACCATCAGTTCAACGAACCGCCGCTCGTCGTCCCCGGTCCCGTACGCGTCGTACCCGAGGTCCGGGCAGGCCGCGATCCAGTCCGCTTCGGGCCACTGTTTGCGCGCCGTGGCCAGTGCCCGCCGGGTCATGTACGGCTTGGCGACCAAAATCCCGCTCCGCAGATCGAGGCGTCCGTCAAGCAACCGTCTGGTCGCGGTGATGTTCTCCCCCGTGTTGGTGGCGGTCTCCTCCAGCAGCAGAGCGCCGTCCGGAACCCCCTGCTCGCGCGCCACACGCGCGAAAACCTGGGCTTCCGTCTCCGCCCACGCCGAAGTGATCTTGCCCCGGCCGCCGGTGACGACCACCACCGGAGCCCATCCCGCATGCCAAAGCCTCGCCGCGTGCGCCGCCACCCGCGTGTCGTGGCACCCCAGCGCGAGGATCGCGTCAGCCTTGGAGAGGGGGCCGGTGAGCACCAGGTGATCCCAGACGACGCGGGCCAGTTCGCGGGCCCGCTCGTCGACCGCCGCATGAGACTCCACAGCGCCATTGTCTCCGGCGGCCCGCATGTCGGCTCCCATCCGATAGGTCGTCCAGGTAGCGTTCAACTGTTTTGCTACTTACGCAAGAATCATGTGGAACTCGACCGCGAAAGGACGGGGTGGTGTCGTGATCACAGTCCTGGTCCTGGTGTCAGTGGCCGCCCTGTTCGGCCTATGCCTGCTCCGTCCCGCGGCGCCCCCCGCCCAGGACGGGCCGCCCGCCGTCGAGTCCGCGCCCGCCGCCGACCCCGCTCCCGACCCCGCCGCTGCCCCCTCCCCCGACCCTGGCGGCGTCCACCCCGAGTCCATGACCGCCGAGCTCGACCCGGACGACGAGGAGTACCTCGCCTTCCTCGCCAACGAGCTCTGGCCCGAGGACGAGTACCTCGAACCCGAGCACACGACCGACGGCGAAGAGGAGTCCGGCGGCAGCGACATGCTCCTCTGACCCCGCCCCGGCTCCCTCGCACCGCCCTGACGCGACACTGCGAGGAAGCGATGACGGTGCAGGACATGCCGCGCCCCGACTACATCGGTATCGAGGTGGACCCCGGCGAGGCCGAGCGTGCCCTCCGCGTGCTGCGGTTGTTCCTGCGGGACGGTGAGACGCTCCTGGCGCTCGCGACCACCGTCAAGGCCCTCCCGACGCTGACGCACATCGCCGTCACCGACCGGCGGATCCTCGGGTTCCGCGCCGCCGAACTCGCCAAGGAGGGCCCGCGCCAGGAGATCTCCCTCGCGACGGTCGGCACCGTCGAGACGCGGAAGTCCTACCAGCGGCGATGGTTCTTCGTCGTCACCGACAAGGCGGGCGCCGAGACGGACTTCGGCGACGTGCACGACCAGGACGCGCCACGGCTCGTACGGATCGTCCAGAACCTCGTCACACCGCCCGCCCCGCCGCGCCCGGCGGCCGCGCCGCCTGCGGCCGGACCGCAGTGGCCCGGCGGTCCCGTGGTGCCCGCGCAGCCGACGGGGTGGCTGTACAACCCGCCGCCGACCTGGCCCGCGCCGCCTCCAGGCTGGACGCCGCCACTCGGATGGATGCCGGACGCGAGCTGGCCGCCCGCGCCGCCCGGCTGGCAGTTCTGGACGCCCGCCGCACCGCCGCCGCCCGTCCAGCCCCCGCCGATCCCGCCCGCACCCGCGCCGATCCCGCCCGCGCCAGCACCGCGCGTGCCGCCCGCCGGGGGCCGGAGCATCCCGGCGTTCGGCGCCCGCAAGCAGCGGATCGAGGAACTGGAAGCCGAGAACGCCGACCTACGCGCATGGCTGGAGCGGCTCGGCGGCCTGGACGCGCCTCAGGTGGCGGCGGAGATCGAGCGGCTGCGCGGTGAGGCCGCCGAGGAGAAGCGCAAGCGCGACGGGCTCCGCGCCGACCTGCGGCGGCTCCGCGGCACGATCGTGGAGACCGAGGACCTGGCGCTGCTCCAGGAGGCGGGCGTCTACGAGTACCAGCATCCGCTCGCGGACGTCGTCGCCTACAAGGCGGAGCTGGCCAAGGTGAAGGACCGCATCAAGGCGATGGCCAGGGCGGGGAAGGCGGTCGTCGGCGCGACGAACTGGACGGTGAACGGGTCGGCCGCGCAGGGCGGCAAGATGGTGCGCGACTTCTCCAAGCTCATGCTGCGCGCCTACAACGCCGAGGCCGACAACCTCGTCCGGACGATGCGCCCCTACAAGCTGCAGTCGGCGACCGAGCGGCTGGACAAGAGCGCGCAGACGATCGAGCGGCTCGGCAAGACCATGGACATCCGCGTCAGCCGGGAGTACCGGGCGATCCGCGTCAAGGAACTGGAGCTGACCGCGGACCATCTGGCCAAGGCGGAGGAGGAGAAGGAGCGGGTCCGGGCCGAGCGCGAGCGCCAGCGTGAGGAGGACAAGGCCCGCAAGGAGTTCGAGCGGGAGAAGGCGCGACTGCTCAAGGAGCGTTCGCACGTGGAGTCGGCGCTCGCCCGCCTGGAGGCGAACGGCGACGCGGGCGGCGCCGCCGAGCTGCGGGCCAAGCTCACCGACGTGGAGTCGGCGATCTCGGACGTGGAGGGCCGCGCCGCCAACGTCCGCGCCGGCTACGTGTACGTGATCTCCAACATCGGCGCGTTCGGCGAGCGGATGGTGAAGATCGGGATGACGCGGCGGCTGGAGCCGATGGACCGGGTGCGCGAGCTGGGCGACGCGTCGGTGCCGTTCCGGTTCGACGTGCACGCGCTCATTTTCAGTGCCGATGCCGTCGGGTTGGAGGGCAGGCTGCATCAGGAGTTCGCCGAGCGCCGCGTCAACCAGGTCAACCTTCGCCGGGAGTTCTTCTACGCGACGCCCGCCGAGGTCCGCGAGGTGCTCGAACGCATCGCGGGCAACCACCTGCTCGAGTACAACGAGGTCCCCGAGGCGCTCGAGTACCGCGCCGGGCGGAAGGGGTGAGCGGCGGGGCCGGTCAGGGGTGGGGGTTCTCGAAGAGGGCGCTGACCGACTCGCCGTTGTGGATGCGGCGGACCGCCTCGGCCAGGGCCGGGGCGATGGACAGGACCCGCAGCTTGTCGCCGCGCTCGCCCTCCGGGACGGGCACGGTGTTGGTGCAGACGATCTCCAGCACGTCCGGCTCGGCGGACAGCCGCTTCAGCGCACCCGCCGAGAACAGGCCGTGGGTGCAGGCGATGCGGATGGTGCGGGGGCCGAGCTCGCGGAGCCGGTCCAGCAGTTCCAGCACGGTGCTGCCCTTGGCGATCTCGTCGTCCAGCACGATCACGTCCCGGCCCGCGATCTCGCCGATGACCGAGCTGATCTGCACCCGGTCGTCGGAGAAGCGCTGCTTGGCGCCGGCCGCCACCTGCACGCCGAGCAGGCGGGCGAAGGCGGCGGCCTCCTTGGCGTTGCCGAGGTCGGGCGAGACGACGGTGGTGCGCGACAGGTCGTAGCGCCGGAAGTGCTCGGCGAGCTCGCGGAGCGCGTGCAGGTGGTCCACCGGGACGGAGAAGAAGCCGTGCACCTGCGGCGAGTGCAGCGTCATGGCCAGCACGCGGCTCGCGCCGGACGCGACGAGCAGGTCGGCGACGAGCCGGCCGCCGATCGAGATGCGCGGCGCGTCCTTCTTGTCGGACCGGGCGTAGGAGTAGTGCGGCATCACGACGGTGATGCGGCTCGCGGACGCGCCGCGCGCCGCGTCGCACATGAGGAGCAGCTCGACGAGGTGCTCCTGGACGGGAGCGACGAGCGGCTGGATGAGGAAGACGTCCCGCTCGCGGCAGTTGGCCTGGAGCTGGACCTCGAGGCAGTCGTTGGCGAACCGGGACACCCGGGCCGGGCTCAGCGGGACGCCCAGATGGGCGCAGACCTCGGCGGCGAGCTCGGGGTGGGCGCTCCCGCTGAACACGGCGATGTCTCGCACGAACCGCTCCTCACGTGGTCGACTCCAGCGGCCTCGCACATGCTATTCGGCCCGGTCCGCCGGCCACGGGCGCCCCGCCCCCGCCGCGGCGGGCGCGGTCAGGGCGTCAGGGGCGTGCGGCGCGGGCGGACCGTGCGGTGGCAGATCAGCCACCCGTCGCCGTCGCGCACCAGCGTGTCGTCGTAGGTGGCGCTGACGCAGCCGCGCTCCGGCAGCACGGCGATGGCCTTCGAGACGGCGTGCGCGCGGTCCCCGTCCACGCCGGTCACGACGACGTTGGTGACGTGGTGGGCCAGCGGGTTGCGGTCGCCGAGGTCCAGCCCCGCCTGCTTCAGCGCGGCGCGGCCCTGGATCAGGCCGCCGCCGGCGGCGGTCACGTCGTAGACGACGTCCTCGGTGAACAGCTCCGTCATGCGGTCGAGCTCGCCGGCGTCGGCGTAGTGGCCGTGCAGCGAGATCACGTCGGTGATCGCCAGCCGGTCCTCGATGGTGAGGGGCATGGGGCATCCTTTCGGCACATAAACGGGGAACTCCCCGTTTATGTGCCAGCGTAGCGAGCGGGGTCCGGCGCGGCAACGCCAGGCCGAACCGCGGGACACGCCGTGCCGCGCTGGGTTAGCGTGCAGCGGGGAACGCCCCCGCGGCCGTCCGCGCAGAGGCAGGCATGGGCACAGTTGCGGCCGAACAGGCCGGGGACGGCTTCCACGAGGAGTGGGAGACCGGCCCCACGGTGGCGAGGATGGTCCTCGGCGCCCAGCTGCGGCGGCTGCGCGAGGCCGGCGGCCACAGCCTGGAGGACGCCGAGGCCGTGCTCCGCCGGTCGCGGGACTGGATCCGCCGGCTGGAGCTGGGCCGGGCGGAGCTGCGGCTGCGCGAGGTCGCCGACCTGTGCGCCGCGTACGGCGCCACCGACCGGGCCGTGCTCGCCACGCTGCTCGGCCTGGCGCGGCAGGCGAACGCGGCCCGCTGGTGGGACGCGTTCCGGGACGTGGTCCCGCGCTGGTACCAGCCGTACCTGGAGCTGGAGCAGTCGGCCGGCCTCATCCGCGCGTACGAGGCGCAGGTCGTCCCGGACCTGCTGCAGACGGAGGCGTACACGCGCGCGCTGTACGGTCAGCACCGCACCGCAGGGGAGGCGGAACGGCTCGCCGAGCTGCGGGCCGTCCGGCGCCGCATCCTGCACAGGCCGGCGCCCGTGCGGCTGTGGGCGGTGATCGAGGAGGCCGCGCTGCGGCGCGGGCCCGGCGGGCGGGCGGTCGCCTTCGCGCAGTTCGAGCACCTGCTGGACGTCTGCGACCTGCCCCACGTCACCGTCCAGGTGCTGCCGCTGGCGGCGGCCTCGGCGCCGCCCGTGGCCGGCGGCTCGTTCGCGCTGCTGCGGCCGCCGCAGCCCGAACTGCCCGACGTCGTGTACGTGGAACGATTGAACGGGGCGGTGTACCCGTCCGGGCCCGACGCGGTGCCCTACTGGCACACGATCAACCGGCTCGTGCTGGCCGCCGCGCCCGCCACCGCGACGCAGACGATCCTGTGGCGGATCCTGCGCGGACTGTGATGGCGAACCGGCCGCGTCCGGGCCGTCCGGCTGGCAGCATGAAGGCGGACAGGTCAGATCCCCGCCGGCAAGGGCGCCCAGACATGACCGACGACGCTTCCCGGCCCCCCGGGCCGGACGCCTTCATCCGCGCGCTCAACGCGCTCTACGACTCCTGCAACCGGCCGCCCTACCGCAAGCTCGCGGAGGTCTCCGAGCACCTCGGCGAGCTCTACGGCCGGCGGGACCTGCCGTCGCTGTCGACGACCGGGATCTTCGACGTGCTCGCCGGGCGGCGCAAGCGGCTCCCCACCGCCGCCTGGGTGGCGAGCTTCGTGCTCTGCTGCCAGCGCCGCGCCTGGGAGACCGGCGTGCACGACGGCGATCCGGGCACCGCGTCGCTGCCCGCGTGGCAGGCCCGCCTGCGCGCCGCCCGGTCCCCGGACCTGGACGTCCCGCCTCCTCGGCCGCCCGCGGAGCAGGAGGGCACGCGGGAGGGCACGGCGCCGGAGCGGGTGCTCGCGCCGCCGGAGAGCGAGCCGGTCCGGCCGGTGCGGCTGACGGAGTCGCAGCGCGCGACCGTCGCCGGGTACGGCCCGCGCGGCCGGGCGCTGCTCGACCGCGCGGCGGCCGGGGACGCCGACGCGCTCTACCGGGTCGCGGTGCTGCTCGGCACCGACCCGGCCCGCGGCGGGGAGACCGTCCCGCTGCTGATCGAGGCCGCGGCGGCCGGCCATCCCGGCGCGCTGGACCTGCTGGACGCCTCGCCCGACGGGCTGGACGCCGCGGAGGCGGCCCGCCGCGCCCACCTGCTCGGCGACCAGGCGGGCCGGAGCGGCGCGGCGGCGGACGGGGAGGCCGCGCTCGTCTACTACCAGGCCGCCGTGCAGGGCGGGCGGCTCGACGCGGCGTTCGCGATCACCGAGATCCTGCGGCACGCGGACGAGGCCCCCGGCGGCCGGGGCTAGGGCTTGCGGCCGACGCCGCCGTAGGCGTCGACGGGCTCCGGCTCGGTCCCGACGGTCACCTCGGGCCGCCACTCGTTCACCGGGACGACGCCGGGGTCCAGCAGTTCGAGGCCGTCGAAGAAGCGGCGGATGCCCTCGGGCGTGCGGAGCACCAGGCCGGCGTTGCCGGAGGCGTTCCACACGTCGACGATCCGGTCGGACGCCTCGCCGTGGACGACGTTCGTCCCGTCGTACATGGCGAGGTAGCTGCCGGACGGCACCGCGTCCAGCAGCCGCCGGACGACCGCGTACGCCTGCTCGTCGTCGGTGACGAACTCCAGGATCCCCATCAGCGTGAACGCGACCGGACGGTCGAGGTCGACGGTCTCGGCGGCCTTCGCGATGATGCGGTCCGGGTCGCGCAGGTCGGCGTCGATGTAGGCGGTCGCGCCCTCGGGGGTGCTGGTGAGGAGCGCCTGCGCGTGCGCGAGGACCAGCGGGTCGTTGTCCACGTAGACGATCTTCGCGTCGGGCGCGGCGCGCTGCGCGACCTCGTGGGTGTTGTCGACCGTGGGCAGGCCCGTGCCGATGTCGACGAACTGGCGGACGCCCGCCTCGGCGGCCAGGTGCCAGACCACCCGGTTGAGGAACAGCCGGGAGGCGCGGGCGAGGCGCGCCACGTCGGGGAGCATCCCGAGGATCCGGTCGCCGACCTCCCGGTCGACGGGGTAGTTGTCCTTGCCGCCCAGCCAGTAGTTCCAGATGCGCGCCACGTGCGAGACGCTCGTGTCGATCTCGGGTACGGGCCCGGTTCCGCTCATGCGCGCTCCCTCGTCCGGGGTGGACCGCCGGCACCACCATCCTGGCGGCACTCCCCCGGCGGCGACAGCCCTTTCGCCGTCATCCGCCGTCCCGGCGGTGGCCCCGGGAGAGGTCCCGTCAGTCGCGGCCCCGTCGCGGACGGGGGTCGCGGTTCACTTGAGGAGTTGGCGGGCGATGACCATGCGCTGGATCTGGTTGGTGCCCTCGTAGATCTGGGTGATCTTGGCGTCGCGCATCATCCGCTCCACCGGGAACTCCCGCGTGTACCCGTACCCGCCCAACAACTGCACCGCGTCGGTCGTGACGTCCATCGCCACATCCGAGGCCAGCGCCTTGCACGCCGAGGAGACGAACGTCAGGTCCGCGACCTTCTCACCGTGCATCGCCCGCTCGGACTTGATCGCCGCGTGGTAGGTCAGCTGCCG
>NZ_JBEPCJ010000143.1:0-18464 GCF_040299565.1 Spirillospora sp. NPDC000708 | reverse complement strand
GGGCGCCGCGCCCACCCCCCCCACAACCCCCGCTACCCCCAGGGGGGCCCCCCCCGCCCCCCGCGGCGCCCCCCCACGTCTGCGAGAACCCGTTCTAGGCCCGCGGAGGCGCCGTCACAGGCGCGTCCGCACCGGGTTGGCGACCGCCACCGGCGCGCAGCCGCACGCCAGCGGGTCGGACGCCGCGCACGGCCCGAGCGGCCGCCCGGCGATCTCCTTGAACAGCCGCGCCCCCGGCGAGGCGTCCGCCAGCGCGTCCGCCGCCAGGACCACCGCCGCCGCCGTGTAGGTGGAACGGTCCCCGGGGAAGTGCCGCTCGTTCTCGAACTGCCAGCCCGTCCAGTACGAGCCGTCCTCGTGCCGCAGGTGCTGGATGGTGGTGAACAGCTCCAGCGCCCGGTCCCGGTCGCCCGCCGCGTCCAGCGCCATCACCAGCTCGCAGCTCTCCGCCGCCGTCACCCACGGCTGGTCCGACACGCACCGGCAGCCGAGACCCGGCACGACGAAGTCGTCCCAGCCCTCCGCCAGCCGCCGCGCGGCGGCCTCGCCGCGCACCGGCCCGCCGAGCACCGGGTAGTACCAGTCCATCGACCAGCGGCTCTTGTCGGCGAACGCCTCCGGATGCGCCGCCACCACGTGGCCGAGCTGGTCGGCGGCCAGCTCCCACTCCGGCTGCGGCTCGCCGAGGTGCTCGGCCAGCGCGACCGCGCAGCGCAGCGACTGGTAGATCGACGAGCAGCCGGTCAGCAGCGCGTGGTCGGACGCGGCGCCGCTCTCGTGCCGGATCCAGATGATCTCGCCGCGCCGGGTCTGCAGGCCGAGCGTGAAGTCGACGGCCCGCCGGACCACCGGCCACATCCGCCGCGCGAAGTCGTCGTCGCTGGTGCACACCAGCTCGTGCCAGACGCCCACCGCGACATAGGCGGCGTGGTTGGACTCGCCGCCCGGCTCGGTGACCTCGCCCAGCACCCACTTCGCGGGCCACGACCCGTCCGGCCGCTGCACGCTCGCCAGCCACGCGTACGCGCGGCGCGCCTCCTCGCCGAGCCCGGCGACGGTCAGCGCCATCGCCGCCTCGACGTGGTTCCACGCGTCCACGTGGCCGGGCACGCCGCCGACCGGCGAGAACCACGGGATCGCGCCGGACGCCTCCTGCTGGCGGGCGATGCTGCGGGCCGTCGCGACGATGCCGTCCGCCGTCACGACCCCCGGGACGGAGGGGGGAGCGGTCTCAGACGGCATCCGCCGTCTCCCTGGCCGGGGACGCCGGCGTGCTCGGCGCCGACGGCTTGGCGAAGTACACGACGACGCTCTTGCCGATCACCGGGTTCAGCGCGCGCTCGGCCAGCCGGGTCGCCAGCGGCCGCTTCATGATGTCCCAGACCAGGATCTGGTGGTAGGCCTTGGCGAGCGGGTTGCCGTCGTCGTTCACGCCGACCGCGCACTTGATCCACCAGTACGGGGCGTGCAGCCCGTGCGCGTGGTGGTGGCCGCCGACCTTGAAGCCGATGGACTTGAACTTCGCCTCCAGCTCCGCGCGCGTGTAGATCCGCACGTGGCCGCCGGGGGCGGTGTGGTAGTCCTCCGACAGCGCCCAGCAGACCCGCTCGGGCAGCCAGCTCGGCACCGTCACGGCGAGCCGCCCGCCCGGCTTCAGCACCCGCAGCAGCTCGCGCATCGCCCGCATGTCGTCGGGGATGTGCTCCAGCACCTCCGAGGCGATGATCTTGTCGAAGTGGTCGTCGGGGAACGGCAGCTCCAGCGCGTCGCCCTGCACGGTCTCGGCCGCCGCGCCCTCGGGGACCTCGCCCTCCATGCGCATGGCGCCGAACATCTTCTCGACGCCGGCCAGCTCGTCCGCGTCGAGGTCGAAGGCCACGACGTGCGCACCCCGGCGGTACAGCTCGAAGGCGTGCCGTCCGGCCCCGCATCCCATGTCGAGGATGCGGTCCCCGGGGGTGACGCGGAACCGCTGGAAATCCACGGTCAGCAGGGTCGTGCTCCTTCCGTACGGGGAGGCCCGGATGGGGTTCCCACAGCACTTCTCGACTACAGCGCTTCTCGACTACAGCCTTGCCTGATGCGGCCCCTCGCGGGTGCCGCCCGTCTCAGCCGCGGCGCGCCCGCTTGGACGCGGCGAGCCGCAGGTAGTTCCGCTCGCGGATCGCGGCGCGGTAGTGCTCGACGGTCGCCTTCGCCACGGCCGGCCAGGCGAACCGCTCCTGCACGCGGGCCAGCCCGGCGCCGCCCACCCGCGCCCGCTCCTCGGGGGAGTCGTGCAGCAGGCGCAGCGTCGCGGCCAGCTCCTCGACGTCGCCGGGCGCGACCAGCACGCCCGCGTCGCCGACGACCTCCGGCAGCGCCCCGGCGCGGCTCGCGACCAGCGGCGTGCCGGACGCCATGTGCTCGACGGCGGGCAGCGAGAAGCCCTCGTAGCGGGACGGGACGACCGCGATCTCGGCGGAGGCCAGCAGCTCGCCGAGCTCGTCGTCGCTGATGCCGCTGACGAACCGGACCCGGTCGCCGAGCGCCAGCTCCCGCACCAGCTTCTCGGTCGGGCCGTCCTTCTGCGGGCGGCTGACCACGATGACGTGCACGTCCCGCTCGGTGGCGACCTTGGCGACCGCGCGCAGCAGCACGTCCACGCCCTTGATCGGGGCGTCGGCGCTGGCCATCGCGACGATCCGGCCGGGGACGCGCTCGCCGCGCGGGTGGAAGATGCGGGTGTCGACGCCGAGCGGCAGGATCTCGATGTCGCGCGGGTCGACGCGGAAGTCCTTGACGATGTCGACCTTGGACGACTCCGACACCGTCAGCACGGGGCCGATGCGCCGCGACACCTGCGACTGCATGGTGACGAACCCGTACCAGCGGCGCTTGCCGAGCTTCTGCTTGACGCCCTGCGCCGCCTCCAGCTCGATCCGCCGGTCGACGCTGATCGGGTGGTGGATGCTCGTCACCAGCGGCAGGCCCAGCCGGGAGATGCCGAGGTTGCCGAGGCCGAGGACCTGGTTGTCGTGCACGACGTCGAAGTCGCGGCGGCGCCGCTTCAGCTCGCGCAGCGCGCGGATGCTGAACGTCAGCGGCTCGGGGAACCCGCCGGTCTTCATGTGCGCGAACTCCAGCACGTCGATCCAGTCGCGGAACTCCTCGCGCGCCGGCGTGCGGAACGGGTCCTCGTCCCGGTACAGGTCCAGGCTCGGGATCTTGGTGAGGGTGATCTCGTCGCGGTCCAGCTCCGGATACGGCTGGCCGGACAGCACCTCCACCGTGTGCCCGAGGTCGACCAGCTCCCGGCTCAGATGCCGGAGGTAGACCCCCTGGCCGCCGCAGTGCGGCTTGCTCCGGTAGGAGAGCAAGGCCACCCGCAACGGTCCGCCCGGCTCGTCTGCCTCACCCACGCCAGCCCCTGCCCACGCACCACTCCCGTCAGTCGCGGGACGCCGGTCGCACACGCACCGGCATCTCCTTTATGCCGTTGATGAAACTAGACCTTAGCCTCCGTACGTTACCGCCGAGTTCAATATTGGGCACAGTGTCCAAAAGTGTTTCGAAAAGCACACTCAGCTCGAGCCGGGCAAGGTGGGAGCCCAGGCAGAAGTGCGGGCCGCCGCCGCCGAACCCGAGGTGGGGGTTCGGGTCGCGGCCCACGTCGAAGGCGTACGGGTCGGCGAACACCGCCCCGTCCCGGTTGGCCGAGGAGTAGAACACCACGACCTTGTCCCCGGCGGAGATCTTGCGCCCGCCCAGCTCGGTGTCCCGTACGGCGGTCCGGCGGAACAGGTTCACCGGCGTGACCCAGCGGACGATCTCGTCCGCCGCCGTCCGGACCAGCGACCGGTCGGCGCGCAGCCGCGCCCACTGCTCCGGGTGCTCCAGCAGCGCCAGCATCCCGCCGGTCGCGGCGTTGCGGGTCGTCTCGTTCCCGGCCACCGACAGCAGCATCACGAACAGCTCGAACTCGTCGCCGTCCAGCACCTGGCCGTCGGCGTCCGGCTGCAGCAGCCGCGTGACGATGTCGTCGCGCGGGTTCTCCCGCCGGTCGGCGGCCAGCACGTTGGCGTACGCGTACAGCTGCGTCGCCGCCTCCTGGCCCTCCTCCGGCGTCCGCTGGAACTCCGGGTCGTCCCCGCCGATCAGCGTGTTCGACCAGGTGAAGATCTTCTCCCGGTCCTCCGGCGGGGCGCCCAGCAGCTCGCAGATGACGTACAGCGGCAGCGGCGCGGCGAGGTCGCGGACGAAGTCCGCCTCCTCGCCGCGCGCCACCGTCTCCTCGACCAGCCCCCGGCAGATCTCCCTGATGTGGTCGGCCAGCGCGCCGATCGCGCGCGGCGTGAACCCCCTGTTGACGATGCCGCGCTTGCGCGTGTGCTCCGGCGGGTCCTGGTTCAGCATCATCAGCCGCTGCAGGGCCAGGTGCTCCTCCGGCGGCTCGTCGAACAGCGCGAGCCGCTCGTAGGAGGAGAAGATCTCCGGATGCCGGGACACGTGCACCACGTCGGCGTGCCGGGTGACCGCCCAGAAGGGCGGGTAGTCCCGGTCCGGGTCGCCGTGGTGCCAGTGCACCGGATCGTGCTCGCGCAGCCACGCCAGCTGCTCGTGGGGGGCGCCGCCGCGCTCGTACGCGTCGAGGGCGACCAGGTCGATCTCGGGGGTGGTGGTCATCGCGCCAGGACCTCTCTGTCCGGTGGGACCTCGATCATCAACCTCGGCGGGGGGACGGGGTGAAGCGCACGGGCAGTTCCTTGAGCCCGTTGACGAAGTTGGAGCGCAGCCGGCGGCCCTCGCCGGCCGGCGCGATGTCGGGCATCCGGTCCAGGATCGTCTCGAAGATCATCTTCAGGTTCATCCGGGCCAGGTGGGTGCCCAGGCAGAAGTGCGGGCCGCCGCCGCCGAACCCGATGTGCGGGTTCGGGTCGCGGCCCACGTCGAAGCCGAAGGGGTTCTCGAACACCCGCTCGTCCCGGTTCGCCGAGCTGTAGAACAGCACGACCTTGTCGCCCTTGCGGATCAGCTTGCCGCCCATCTCGACGTCTTCCATCGCCGTCCGGCGGAACTGGTTGATCGGGCTGACCCAGCGGACGATCTCCTCGACCGCCGTCGGCAGCAGGCTCCGGTCCGCCTTCAGCCGCTCCCACTGGTCGGGGCGCTCGAAGAACGCCTGCATGCCGCCCGCCGTCGCGGTCCGGGTCGTCTCGTTCCCGGCGATCGACAGCATGATCACGAAGAGCTGGAACTCCTCGTCGGTGATCCGGTTGCCGTCCGCGTCCGGGGTGAGCAGCTTGGTCACGATGTCGTCACGCGGCGTCGAGGCGCGCGCGGCGGCCAGCTCGCCCGCCCAGCCGGCGAACTCGGCGGCGCACAGCTGCGACTCGGTGCGGTCCCCGATGTACTCGGGGTCGTTGAAGGCCACCAGCTTGTTGGACCAGGCGAAGATCTTCTCCCGGTCCTCCAGCGGCGCGCCGAGCAGCTCGCAGATCGTGTAGAGCGGCAGCGGCGCCGCGAAGTGCTCGACGAAGTCGCACTCGCCCAGCTCGGCCGCCTCGTCGATCAGCCGGTTGCAGATCTCCCGGATGTGGTCCTGCAGCTTGCCGATCATCCGCGGCGTGAAGCCCTTGTTGACCATGCTGCGCAGCCGGGTGTGGTCCGGCGGGTCCTGGAACAGCATCATCTGCCCGTACAGCGCGATGTCCTCGTCGCTGAACTCCTCGAACATCGCCGACCGCTCGTGCGAGGAGTACAGGTCGGGGCGCCGCGAGGCGCGCACCACGTCCTCGTGGCGGGTCACCGCCCAGAAGCCGTCGACCCCGTCGTTGGGGTCGGCGTGCCAGTGCACGGGGTCGTTGTCGCGCAGCCACGCGAACTGGCGGTGCGGGATGCCGCCCCGCTCGTACACGCCGGGATCGATGATGTCGATCTCGGGGGCGACGAAGGCCGGGGTGGGAGCGGTACGGGTCTCAGTGGCCATGGGTTTCCTTCGAGCCGGTGCGGGCTGGTCACTTCGAGGACGGGACGGTGGCTCCGTGTCGCGCCGCGCGGGGCCGGTCACCGGCGTCGGACGCCGGTCGGATGATCTTGTGATCGAACGCTTGCTTGGCATCCGGATATAGAACACGTTCTAACATGAGACTCCAGTCTCATCAAGGGTCCAGACGGTGGAGTGACCCGAATCGCATCGACCTGTCACGTTGCGGCGAGGTCCGCGCGCCGGACGTTTACCTACATGGGGCGGTGTAGTGCCGCTTGGTCGGGAATGTCACTTCTTGTACGCACGCCCGCTTCCGGGGATGGGAGGTCCCGCGATGTTTCTCGCACTGGTGGTCGGCGGGATCCTGGTGTACGCCGCCGTCGACGTCGTGAAGACGGCGCTCCGCAGACGCAGGGCGCGGCGCGCGGCGCTGCCGCGGCCCCAGCTGTGGACGGAGCCGGAGTCGCTCACCGCGGCGGAGCTCGAACGCCTCGCGGGCGCCGAGCCCGAGTCGCTGATGTGGACCGAGGACGATCAACGCTGGCTGGAGAGCCGCCGCATCAGCCTGCGTTCCTGACGATCGGACGTCTTCGTCAGCGGAGGACGTAGCGGAGGGGGTCGTCGGTGCCCTCGCGCCGGACGACGCCGCGATTCTCCAGGGTGCGCAGGTGCGCGGCCGCCTCGCCGGCGGCCATGCGGCGGGCGCCGAGGGGCATCTGCTCCCACGGATGCCGCCAGGTCAGCCCGGCGGTCACGTCCCACAGCGTGACAGGGCGCGACGACAGCAGCGCCGTCACCTCCGCCAGGCGCTCCTCGTGGTGGCCGATGATCTCCTGGGCGCGCCCGGACAGGCCCGTGAACCGGTACTGGTGCGCGGGCAGCACCTCGTCCGCGGACATCGCGGAGATCTTGTCCAGCGAGCCGAGGAAGTCCGACAGCGGGTCGACGTCCGGGGTGTCGTACGGGTAGAGCCCGATGTGCGGGGTGATGCGGGGCAGGACGTGGTCGCCGGTGAACATCCGGTCGCCGTCCTCCAGGTGCAGGCAGATGTGGCCGGGGGAGTGCCCGGGCGTCCAGATGACGCGCAGCCTGCGGCCCGGCAGGTCGACCAGCTCGCCGTCGTCCAGCGCGCGGTCCGGGATCGCCGGCGGGTCCACCCGCGGCTGGTCCATCCCGGCGGCGAGCTCGGACTCGTCGGCTCCGGCGCGGCGCATCGAGGTCAGCTCGAACGAGCGGCGCTCCTCGTGCCCGAGGCTCGTGTGGAAGAGCCGGACGATCTCGGTGTCCGCGCGGTGCATCGCGATCCACCCGCCGGACGCCTCGCGGACCCGCCCGGCGAGCCCCGCGTGGTCGGGGTGGAAGTGCGTGACGACGACCCCGCGCACGTCGGCGACGTCGATCCCGAAGGTGCCGAGCCCGTCGCGCAGGGCGGTCCAGGCGTCCTCGTGCTCCCAGCCCGCGTCGATGAGGACGGGGCCCTGCGGGCTCTCCACCGCGTACACGAGCGTGTAGGCCAGCGGGTTGCCCGGAATGGGGACGGGAACGCTCCAAAGCCCCCCGCCGAGATCCTCGGGTACCGGCTCCACGGGACCGCCTTTCGCGCCCAATCCGGTCGGGCGAGTCGGTTGTGGGGACCCTAGCGGAACGCGGAACGGCGCTCCGCCTCCGGGGTCCCCACACGTCGGAGGTGCTGCGCGACGGGGATTCCGCGCGATGGGGGTGCTGCGCGGCTTGGGTGCCGCGCGTCGGAGGCGCTGCCGGTCAGACCCGCTCGATGATGCTGGCCGTCGACAGCGCGCCGCCGCAGCACATGGTGATCAGCGCCGTCTGGGCGTCGCGGCGCTCCAGCTCGTGCAGCGCCGTGGTGATCAGCCGGGCGCCCGTCGCGCCGACCGGGTGGCCGATCGCGATCGCGCCGCCGTTGACGTTCACGGTGTCCATGTCCGGCTCGTGCACCGACGCCCAGGACATCGCGACCGACGCGAACGCCTCGTTGACCTCGCTGATGTCGATGTCGCCCATCGTCATCCCGGCCCGCGCGAGGACGCGCTCCGTCGACTGGACCGGCCCGTCCAGGTGGTAGTACGGCTCGCCGCCGACCAGCGCCTGCGCCCGGATCCGGGCGCGCGGCCGCAGCCCGAGCTCGAACGCCTTCTCCTCGGACATGACGACCACCGCGGCGGCGCCGTCGGAGATCTGCGACGAGGTGCCGGCGGTGTGCAGCGCGCCCTCGCCGAGGACGGGCTTGAGCTTGCCGAGCCCCTCCTTCGTCGTCTCGCGCAGGCCCTGGTCCCGGGTGACGGTCCGGGTCTCCCCGGTCGGGTTGCCCTCGGCGTCCAGCACGGGCGCCTCGATCGGGACGATCTCCCGCTCGAACCGGCCGTCCGCCCACGCCTTCGCGGCCAGCTGCTGGGACCGCGCGCCGAACGCGTCGAGGTCGTCGCGGGTGAGGCCGCGCCGCTGCGCGATCCGCTCGGCCGCCTCGAACTGGTTCGGCATGTCCAGCGACCAGTCGTCCGGACGCGGGTTGTGGGGCAGCACGTTGGTGCCGAGCGGCGCGCGGCTCATCACCTCGACGCCGCAGCCGATCGCGACGTCGACGACGCCGGCGGCGACCTGCGAGGCGGCGAGGTGCACGGCCTGCTGCGCCGACCCGCACTGCGCGTCGATCGTGGTGACCCCGGTCTGCCAGGGCAGGCCCGCGTACAGCCAGGCGTAGCGGCCGATGTGCGAGCCCTGCTCGCCGGCCTGCGTCACGCAGCCCGCGAAGACCTGCTCCACCTCGGCGGCGTCGATGCCGGCGCGCTCGACGGCGGCGATCAGCGTGTGGGAGAGGACGGCCATCGGCTTCAGTCCCGCCAGCCAGCCGTTGCGCTTCCCGAGCGGCGTGCGCACCGCCTCGACGATCACCGGGGTACCCATGCGGTCTCCTTCTAGAACGGGATTCGCCTCCGACTGTAACGAGTTCTACTTTCCGTCGGAAGCCCCGTCCCGCCCATCGGGATCAGGGGCGGTAGCGCACCGGCAGCTCCTTGACGCCGTTCAGCCAGGCGGAGCGCAGGCGGCGGGGCTCGCCGGTCCGGGCGATGTCCGGCATGTGGTCGGCGATCGCGTCGAACATCAGGCCGATCTCCAGCCGGGCCAGGTTCGCGCCGATGCAGTAGTGCGCGCCGGTGCCGCCGAAGCCGAGGTGCGGGTTGGGGGAGCGGGTGATGTCGAACGTCCCCGGGTCGTCGAACACCTCCTCGTCGAAGTTCGCGGACGAGTAGTACATCGCCACCCGGTCGCCCGCCCTGATCTCGACGCCGCCGAGCTCGGTGTCGCGGACGGCGGTGCGCTGGAACGCGGTCACCGGCGTCGCCCACCGGACGATCTCGTCCGCGGCGGTCTCCGGGCGCTCGGCCTTGAACAGCTCCCACTGCGCGGGGTGGTCGAGGAAGGCGATCATGCCGTGGGTGATCGCGTTGCGGGTGGTCTCGTTGCCGGCCACCGAGAGCAGGATCATGAAGTACCCGAACTCGTCGTCGGTGAGGCCGCGGCCGTCCACGTCGGCCTGCACGAGCTTGGTGACGATGTCGTGCGCGGGGCAGCCGCGGCGCTGCTCGGCGAGGTTCATCGAGTAGCCGATGATCTCCGCGGCGGCGCAGGCCGGGTCGGCGTCGTACTCGGGGTCGTCGTAGGCGAGCATCTGGTTGGACCAGTCGAACAGCCTGCGGCGGTCCTCCTGCGGGACGCCCATCAGCTCGGCGATCGCCTGCAGCGGCAGCTCCGCGGCGACCTCGGTGACGAAGTCGCCCTCGCCGCCCTTGCGCAGGGCGTCGGCGACGATCCGCTCCGCGCGCTCCCGCAGCGCGTCGTGCAGGCCCTTGACGACGCGGGGCGTGAAACCGCGGGAGACGATCTGGCGCAGCTTGGCGTGCTGCGGCGCGTCCATGTGCAGCAGCAGGTTCTCGCGCTGGAGGTCCAGCTCGTCGCGCCCGAAGGTCTCGTTGAACCGGATGACCGCGCCGTTGGCGTTGGCGGAGAACAGCTCGGCGTCGCGCGAGATCTCCTTGACGTGGGCGTGCTTGCTGATCACCCAGAAGCCGTCGTCGTCGAAGCCGGTGCGGCCGCGCGGCTGGGCGTTCCACCACGGGCGGGCCGTGCGGCGCAGCGCGGCGAACTCGGCGAGCGGCACCCGCTCGGCCATCAGGTCCGGGCAGCAGAAGTCGAACCCGGCGGGGACGGCGGTCTCCGGTGCGGTGGCGGTCATGCGCGGTTCCTCCCGATACACGGCGCGAGAACGTCCGGTTCGGCTCACCGTAGAACCCGTTTCAACGGCCCGGCAAGAGGAAATGAGACTCAAGTCTAAACAAGTGTCTCGCTCGGCGATTGTCTGTTGATGCGGAGTTGGCCTCCCATTTCAGCAGGCGAAATCCAGTGGCGCTTCTATTGCCATGGTCCCGTGCCGGAACTCAAGATCTCGCCGTGGTGACCTTCCTCACCGCCACGCGGCCTTGAATTGAGAACGTGTTCTAGTTCGATGCTCCGGACCGGGGCGTTCGGGTGCCGCGGCCGTCCATTAGCCTGGGGCGTGCACTCCCCCCGCGCCGGAGACGTCCATGCCCGCTGAATTCGACGAGCCCGTGTTCGACGAGGAGTTCGTCAGGAACGCCGCGTTCACCGAACCCTCCGCACGCGAGCGCGCTCAGCCGCCCCGCCGCACGCGGCGGTGGCGCGGCGCCGGGCGCGGCGCCGGGCGCCCCGCCGGACGCCTGCGCGGCCGCCTCGGCGTCCGGGCCTGGCGGGCCCGGCGGCGGTACCGCGGCGAGCCGAGCCACCGCCGGGCGGTCATCCAGGTGATCGGCGGCGTGCTCGTCCTGGTGGCCATCTCGATCGCGCTGTGGTGGTGGCAGTCGGGCTCGCGCCGGAGCGACGACGGGAACCCGGTCGGCCCGGCGGCGACCATCATCGTCTCCCCGCTGCCCTCGGCCCCGCCCGCCGTGTCGGAGATACCGCGCGCCGCGGCGCCCGCCGTGCCGAGCATGCCGGACGTGCCCGCCGGCTGACGTCCCGCCCGGTATCCGACGTCCCGCCCTGTGCCTGGCGTCCTGCCTCGTCTGACGTCATGCCCTGTACCCGACGCCGTGCCGCCGTGGCCGGAACCGGCTGGTCCGGCAAAGTACTCATTCGGGATGAGCGCGACTACTCACCGCGAATCAGGCTAGAACGCCTGGTCGGTCTTCCGTAGGGTCTCCCTGTCCGGACGCGGCCGGGGCCCGCGAACCTGGCTTTCCCACACAGGACGAGGACCGGGGGACCAGCCCATGAGAGCCCGCATCACCGCCGTCGCCGCGCACCTGCCGCCGCGCGTGGTCACCAGCGCCGAGGTCGAGGCCCGCGTCGCCGCCGAGAGCCCCGGCTACCGGCCGCACCCCACGATCGTCGAGCGGATGACCGGGATCCGGGCCCGGCACGTCATGGCCGACGGCGAGCAGGCGTCCGACCTGGCCGTCGCCGCCGCCCGCAAGGCGCTCGACCGGCGCGGCCTCGGCGCCGACGCCCTCGACCTGCTCATCTTCGGCTCCGCGTCGCAGGACCTGATCGAACCCGCCACCGCGCACATCGCCGCCGCCAAGCTCGGCGCCTCCTGCCCGGTGTTCGACGTCAAGAACGCCTGCAACAGCTTCCTCAACGCCCTCCAGACGGCGGACGCCCTGATCCGCACCGGCCAGCACGAGCGGGTGCTGGTCTGCACCGGCGAGAGCCCGTCCCGCGCGATCCGCTGGACGGTGCGCGACCGCGCCCAGTTCGCGGACGCGTTCGCGGGCTACACCCTCTCCGACGGCGGCGCCGCGATGCTCGTCGAGGCCGCGCCCGACGGCGGCATCTTCTACCGCGACTTCGCCGCCGTCTCCAGCGCCTGGGGGATCGGCACCCTCCCCGCCGGCGGGTCGATGCACCCGCGCGACCCCGAGTACGCCTACTTCAGCGGCGACGGGCGGCGGCTCAAGGAGGCGTTCCTCGCGGCCGGCCCGGAGATCTTCGCCAACGCCCTCGCCAAGACCGGCCTGACCTGGGACGACTTCGCGGTCGTGGCCGTCCACCAGGTGACCCTGCCGTATCTGGAGGTGCTGCGGGCGACGCTCGGCGTCCCGCCCGGCCGGCTCGTCGTCACGCTGCCCGAGCACGGCAACGTCGCGTCCGCGAGCCTGCCGCTCCAGCTCGACACCGCGATCGCGGAGGGACGCTGCCGTCCCGGCGACCGCGTCGCCCTCATCGGCCTCGCCGGCGGCGTCAGCCTCGGCGTCATGTTCGCGGAGCTGTGACCGGCATGCCTCCGACCACGCCCCCGACCACGCCCCCGACCACGCCCCCGACCACGCCGCCGGCCACACCCCCGACCACGCCGGCCGCCGAGCCGGGCGTCATGAACCTGTGGGTCGTCGTCCCCGCGTTCGACGAGGAGCGCTCGATCGGCGCGACCCTGCACCGGCTCGCCGCGCAGACCGACCCCGGCTTCACGCTCGCCGTCGTCGACAACGGCAGCCGCGACGGGACCGCCGCCGCCGTCCGGGCGTTCGCCGAGGAGCATCCGGCGATGGACGTCCGGATCGTCCCGGAACCGGAGAAGGGGACGGGCGCCGCCGCCGACACCGGCTTCCGGCACGCCATCACCGCCGGCGCCACCCACATCGCCCGCACCGACGCCGACTGCCTGCCCGCCCCCGGCTGGATCGCCGCGGTGAAGCGGGCGTTCGCGGACGGGCTCGAGATGGTGTCCGGCCCGCTGCGCCCCCGCACCGACGAGTTCCCGCTGAAGCTCTGGGAGCGCCGCCTGCTTCCCGCCGTCATCGGGATCGCGGCCACGTTCGGCCGGTTCCGCCCCGGCAACCAGGACCCGCTGTACCTCGGCCCGTACGTGATGATGCCGGGCTGCAACGTCGCCATCACCGCCGACCTGTACAAGCGGGCCGGCGGGTTCCCGCGCACCCGCATCGAGGACGTCCACGAGGACCGCGCCCTCGTCAACCGCGTCCGCTACCTGACCGACGCCTACGGCCTCCGCAAGGACGTCGCCGTGTACGGGTCGGTGCGGCGGCTGCGCGCGTTCGGCCTGGTCAAGACCCTCGGCTGGTACGCCGACCACCGCTACATGCCCGAGGTCGTGGACATCCGATGAGCTTCCCGGACTGGGAGCGGCGGCTCTACCTGACCGCGCATCCCTTCGCGTATCCGCTGCTGAGAGGGCTCGCCCGGCGCGGGCCGATCGTCCGCGTGCCGGGGCTCGGCGTCGTCGTGAACGCGGCGCCGCTCGCCCGCGAGGTGCTGATGGACGGCGAGACGTTCCGCAAGGACGGCCCCGGCTCGCCGGGCGACCTGTGGACGCCCGTGCTCGGGCCGTCCGTCCTGCTGAACATGGAGGGCGACGCGCACCGCGCCCTCCGCGGCCGCCTCACCGACCTGTTCACTCCGTCCTACACCGACGCGCTGTGCGCGCGCGTGCTCGCGGACCCGCTGGCGCGGCTCGCCGACCGCCTCGCCCGCGGCGCGACCGTCGACCTCGTGGACGCCGCGCGCGTCATGGCGGGCGCCGTCATCAGCGAGGTCATCGGCCTGGACGCGGGCACGGAGGCGGACTGGCGGCACCTGTTCGAGCAGGGCGAGCGGATCGTGTCGATGGTGTCGCTGCGGACGCGGCGCCTCACCCCGGCGCAGGTCGAACGGGCCCGCGCCGTCCTCGACCCGCTCGGCGCCATCGCCGCCAAGTCCTACGCCGGCGGCGACGAGTCCACGGTCATGGGGCGCATGCGGACCCTCGGCCTCTCCGAGGACGAGGCGCGCGGCGCCGCCGGCGCCTTCTTCCTCACCGGCACCGAGACCGTCGCGACCCTGCTGCCCCGCCTGATCGCGCTGCTCGCCGACTCGGGGCAGCTGCCGAGGGTCGCCGCCGCGCGCGGGCTGCTCGACCGGGCGATCGACGAGGCGATGCGCGTGACCACGCCGACGCCGGTGATGCTGCGGAGCGTGCACCGCCCCGCGGTCGTCGGCGGCGTCGCGATCCGCCCGGGGGACCGGGTGCTCATCGCCACGCACAACTGCTGCCGCGACCACGGGCCTTTCGACCTCGAACGCCCGCACCCGCCGGAACTCCGGCGCCTCTGGTTCGGCGCCGGCCCGCATTTCTGCATCGGCTATCCCCTCGCCATGGCGCAGATCCGGCGGGTCACCCGGACGCTCCTGGACGCCGCCCCCTTGCGCATCACGAGCCGCGCCGCCGCCCGCGGCGTCCTGATCCCGACCTACCGCCATCTCGCCGTCCGTTCGGAGGCCGTCGCATGACGCTCGTCCGGCAATTGCTCGACCAGGCGGCGCGCACACCGGGCGATGTCGCCCTGGTGTCCGGGCACGGCGCGCGGCTCACGTACGGCGAATTGCGGCGCCGGGTTCTCGCCGTCCGCCACGGACTCCTTTCCGCGGGCCTCGCGGAAGGCGACGGAGTGCTGTTCTCCGTCCGCCCGTCGCCGGAATCACTCGTCCTCGCCCTGGGCGTCGTCGCCGCCGGTGGAGTCGTGGTGTTCGCCGACCCCGGGGCCGGGCCGGAAATGTTCACGGCCCGGCTCCGGCTGGCGCGGCCGCGCTGGTCCGCCGCGGAATCGGTGCTCTATGCGGGCAGCCGGCTGAGAATGGTCCGGGCCTATGCGCGGAGGCGCGGGCTGCTGCTTCCGAACCTCGCCGAACTGCGGATCCCCGGCGAGGACCCGATGCGGCACGTCCATGTCGGGCGCCGCCTCCCGGGAGTGCCGCGAGGCTCCCTGCCGCTCGCCGACCTGCTGCGCGGCGACGCCCCGGAACCCGAACGGGACACCGACCCCGATGCCCCCGCCGCCGTCATCTTCACCTCCGGGACGACCGCGTCCCCGCGCGCCGTCGTCCATTCCCAGGCGTCCCTTGCCGCGGCCCTCGGCCTTTTCCGCGACCGCATGCCCCTCGGAACCGGCGACGTCGTCCACACCGACCAGCTGATGCTCGGACTGCCGACGCTGATATCCGGCGCCCGCTGGTCGATGCCGCCGCTTTTCTGCTCGCCCGCCGATTTCGTGCGCCTCATGCGCGAGCGCGGCGCCACCCACACGTTCTGCGTTCCCGTCCATCTCGCCGAGATCCTGGACGCGGCGCCGGAACTGCCGCCGTCGCTCCGGTACGTCCTGCTCGGCGCCGCACCCGCGCCCGCTGGAATCCTGGAACGCGCGACGAGCGCGACGTCCGCCGAAGTGCTCTCCGTCTACGCGATGACCGAGATCCTGCCGGTCGCGATCGCGTCGGCCGGAGAGAAACTCGCGCACACCGCGTCCGGCGCCGAAGGCGACCTTCTGGGCGCTCCTCTCCCCGGGGTGGGAGCACGGCTCGCCGACGACGGGGAACTGCTCCTTTCCGGTCCGAACCTCTGCCGCGGCTATCTCGGCGCCGAACCGTTCAAGGAACTCGCCACAGGTGACCTGGCCCGCCTCGACAACGGGCGGATCGTCCTGACCGGCCGGAAGAAGGACATGCTCATCCGCGGCAAGTTCAACCTCTACCCGGGCCTCTACGAGCCCGCGATCGCCGCGCTGCCCGGCGTCGACGAGGCCGCCATCGTCGGCGTCCCCGACCCCGGCACCGGGGACGAGGAGGTCGTCCTCGCCGTGACCGGCACCGCCGACCCCGCGCATCTCCGCCGCGAGCTCCCCGCCGTCATCGACCACGACGCGCTGCCCGACCGCGTCATCGTCCTCGACGCGCTGCCCCGCTCCGGCCGCACCCGCAAGCTCGACCGCGACCGCCTCCGCGACCTCGCGGCACGGCACCGGGGGACGCCCGGATGAGGATCGCGGTCACCGGCGCGTCCGGCTTCGTCGGCGGCGCGGTCTGCCGCGCCCTGACCTGCCGCGACATCACCGCCATCGGGTTCGGCCGGCGGCCGTCCGTCCCGCCCGGCCACCTCGCCGGCGCCCCCTACCGCTCCTGGGACCTCACCCGCGGGCCGATCCCGGACGCGCCCGCCGTCGACGCCGTCGTCCACTGCGCGGGCAGCGTCACCGACTGGGGACGGCCCGCCGACCTGTTCGCCGCCAACCTCACCGGCACGCGCAACGCGCTCGCGTCCTTCCCCGGCGCGCGGTTCGTGCACGTCAGCACCGCCAGCGTGTACGACCCCCACCGGCCCTGCGTCATGGCCACCGAGGACCAGGCGCCCGTCGGCCGCTACCTCAACGCCTACGGCGCCTCCAAGGCCGCCGCCGAACGGCTCGTGCTCGGACGCGAGGCGATCGTCCTGCGCCCGCACGCCGTCTACGGGCCGGGCGACACCACGCTGCTGCCGCGCGTCCTGTCCGCCGTCCGCGGCCCGTTCCTGCCCGCGGTCGGGACGGGCCGCCAGCGGATCAGCCTGACCTCGATCGCCAACCTCGTCCAGGCGTGCCTGCTCGCCGCGACCGGTCCCGTCTCCTTCGGCGTCTTCAACGTCGCCGACGCCGCCCCGGTCGTCATCGACGACGCGTTCCGCGCCATCCTCGCCGAGCGCGGCGTCGCCGCCCGCCCCGTCTACATCCCGGCGCGCCTGGCCCGGCCCCTCGCCGCCGTCGCCGAGGGCGCCTTCCTGCTGGCCCGCCGCCCCGAGCCGCCGCGCCTCACCCGCTACGCGATCAGCCACCTCGCCGTCGAGCGGACCCTCGACATCACCGCCGCCCGCGACGTCCTCGGCTACGTCCCGCAGGCCACCGCCTTCGCCGGAGCCGCCGCCTGGTAACCGTCAACCGCGGGTTGACGATCCTGGATCGTCAACCTATGGTTGACGCATGAGCGAATCCGCGCAGACCGACGTCCAGATCCGGCTGAACGACCTCATCGCCGCCATCAAGAAGGTCCACCCCGACGCCCTCGAACAGCTCACCAGCGCCGTCGTCGCCGCCGAGCACCTCGGCGAGGTCGCCGACCACCTCATCGGCCACTTCGTCGACCAGGCCCGCCGCTCCGGCGCGTCCTGGACCGACATCGGCAGGAGCATGGGCGTCAGCAAGCAGGCCGCGCAGAAGCGCTTCGTCCCCAAGGGCCTGACGGGCGACCTCGACCCGTCCCAGGGGTTCTCCCGCTACACGCTCCGCGCCCGCAACGTCGTCGTCACCTCGCAGAACGAGGCCCGCGCCGCCGGCAGCCCGGAGATCGGCCTCGCCCACCTGGTCCTCGGGCTGCTCGCCGACCCCGAGTCGCTCGCGGCCAAGGCCATCACCGCGCAGGACGTGCTGCTCGACACCGTCCGGCAGACCGCCACCGCCGCGCTGCCCCCGGAGTCCGCCGAGCTGCCCGCCCTCATCCCCTTCGACCAGGACGCCACGAAGGTCCTCGAACTGACCTTCCGCGAGGCGCTCCGGCTCGGCCACAACTACATCGGCACCGAGCACATCCTGCTCGCGCTCCTCGAACACGAGCACGGCACCGGCGTCCTCTCCGAGGCCGGCGTCACCAAGCCCGCCGCCGAGGCCCACATCACCGCCGCCCTCGCCGCCATCGTCGCGGGCCGCACGCAGTAGCCGTCCACCTATCCCGAGCCCCCGAGTGCTGCCGCCATTCGGGGGCCGCAACCTGCACGCGGGCCTTTGGTCGCTGGTCCGTCTTTGTCGGCTCGCTGAAGGCGCCTGGCCGAAGGGCAGTGGCTTCTACGGCGCGGTATGGGGCGGTGGAGGGTGACGAAATTGCGGCTGCGCGAGGTGCGTCGAGCCTGGACGTTCGCGGACCGGGCCGGTTGGGGTTTTGCGGGTGGACTGCTTGCTCCTAGGGGCGGGACGTGGAGCGCGGGGGACGCGGAGCGCGGGGGACGCGGAGTGCGGGGGACGCGGAGTGCGGGGGACGCGGAGTGCGGCGGGATAGGAGTGCGGTGGGACTAGGACCTGCCTTGAAGTGGCCACGGCCGCACGTGCGAACGCGTGACCTGGCCGGGGAGCGAAGCCGGAGGCGAGCGGAGCCGGGCAGTTCACGAAGCGATGCCGCGTTCGCCCAGGCCCGGTCACGTAGCGAGCCGCAAGGCGAGCGAAGCGGGCCGGGGCGTTGAAGCACGGCCTAGTGCTTGCGGGCATGGCCTGGGAGAGTCGGCGGGCGGGAGTGGTGTTACGGCGGTGGGCCGGGAGTGATGTTGCCGGGGTGGGTTGGGGTGGTGGTCGGCGGTGAGGGCTGAGGTGGTGTTCGGCCGTGGGCGCCGGGGTGGATGTTCGGACGTGTGGCGGGGTGAGGATTCCGGGAGGCGGGTCGGGAGCGGCGGTGGTGGACGGGGGTGGTTGAGCGAGGTTCCTGGTTGAGCCGGGCTGGTTGGGCAGAGGGAGCGGTGGGTCGGGATCTGGTTGAGCGGACAGGGCATGGAGAGCTAGGAGAAGTGCGTCCTGGGTCTTCAAGATGGGTGTTCGGGAGATCGGCGTGAGGGGTGTTCGGGTGGTGGGGTGGCGCTTGCGTACGGGGCCGCCCCTCCAAAGTCAAGGGCGCCTTC
>NZ_JBEPCJ010000142.1:0-18800 GCF_040299565.1 Spirillospora sp. NPDC000708 | reverse complement strand
GGTTCTTCTTCGTCGATGAACCCATCTACCGGAGACCTCTCTACTTAGAGATCACGACACACCGTCACACACCCGACTTCGAGACACGGCCTAGGTGCGGCCCCTCACAACGGGCTCCGACTGGTGACCTGCTGCTTTTCGCCACCAACCCGTGTGCCCCGCTGACCATCGATCGCATCGGCCCGACCCGTCCGGCAACCCACAGTGAGGGCCCGAACCAGCGACAACCCGGCCGGGCCGCGGTCGCGTCCGTCGATCAGGCGCGGAGGGCGCCGATCAGGACATCGACGGCGGCGAGTGCGGGGGAGGCCGTCCGTAGCGGACGCCCTCACCCGCGCGGCGGCGGACCGAGTCGCGTGGTCATCGGTCGGCCGGGTCGAGGAGCCCGCTCACGAGCCGGCGCGCGTAGGCGGCGTCGAGCCCGTCCGGACGGAAGAGGATGCGGTACATCACCGGGGCGACGACGCGGTCGAGGACGGTCTCGGTCTCGGGCGCGCTCTCCCCTCGCTCGGCGGCGCGGGCGAGCACGACGTCGATCTGCTCGGCCGCGTAGGCCGAGCACTGGCCGGCGTTGCTGCCGTCTGGGTCGCCGAGCAGGGCGTCGCGGATGTAGGCGCGTCCCGTGGGGGAGGCCATCTCCTCGAGGAACTGCTCGGCCCAGGCCTCCAGATCGGTCCGCAGGTTGCCCGTCTCCTCCGGCGCCGTCTCGGGCCGCAGGCGCTCGACGGCCACGTCCGACAGCAGTTCTTGCAGGTCGCCCCAGCGGCGGTAGATGGTGGACGGGGTGACTCCGGCCCGGGTGGCCACCAGGGGGACGGTCAGCGCCTCCCGCCCCACCTCCGATTCGAGCTCACGTACGGCGGCGTGCACCGACGCCTGCACCCTGGCGCTGCGCCCACCGGGGCGCACCATCGGTTTCCGTCCCATGGAGCCAGCTTAAAGCAAAGATGTTGCTTCAAGGGCCTGGTCCCCGGCCGTCCCGGGTGGCCGGCCGGGGACCTGGTCACCGATCGTCACGCCGCGGCGAGCTCGCGCGCCGGCCGCGTCTGCTCGTAGGCGTGGCCCACCCGCAGCAGGACGGATTCTCCAAGGGGTCGGCCGAGCAACTGCATGCCGATCGGCAGGCCCGCCGCGTCATGGCCGACCGGTACCGAGAGCGAGGGGACCCCGGTGATGTTGGCCGGGGCGGAGAGGCGCACGTAGGCGTCGGAGACGCTCTCGACGGTGCCGTCGGGCCAGGTGAGCGCGGGCTGGTCGGCCTTCGCCGCGGTCGCCGGGACCGTCGGGGCGGCGATCACGTCGACGTCCGCGAGCAGGTCGGCCCAGGCCCGCCGCATGAGGGTGCGGGCGCGCTGGGCGCGCAGGTAGTCGCCGGCGGGCATGAGCTCGCCGGCTTCCAGCAGGATGCGGACGTCCGCCTGGTACAGCTCGGGGACCGCGCGCAGGGTGCGCTCGTGGTAGGCGGTGGCCTCCGGGACCATCAGCCCCCACTGGGTGGCCTGGACGTAGCGGGTCATCGGGATCTCGACCTCGACGAGACGGGCGCCGAGGCTTTCGACATGGTCGATGGCGCGCCGGACGGCGGTCTCGACCTCAGGGGCGACGTGGTCGAAGTAGTAGTTGCCGGGCACTCCGACGCGCAGCCCGGTCAGGTCCGTGTCCGCGCCCGGCCGGTGGTCCGCGGAGGGCGTGGCAAGGGATGCGGGGTCGCGGGGATCGTGGGCGGCCAGGGCGTCGAGGACCAGCGCGGCGTCCTCGACGGTGCGGGTGATCGGTCCGACGTGGTCCAGCGACCACGACAGCGAGGTGACGCCGTGGCGCGGGACGAGGCCGTAGGTCGGTTTGAGGCCGACGACCCCGTTGAGCGCGGCGGGCACGCGGATCGATCCGCCGGTGTCGGTGCCCAGGGCGAAGGTGGCGGCCCCCGCGGCGACGGCGACGGCGGACCCGCCGCTGGAGCCGCCGGCGACCCGGTCCCGGTCCCACGCGTTGCTGGTCTGCGGGGTGGTCAGCCCGTAGGCGAACTCGTGGGTGTGGGTCTTGCCGACCAGGATCGCTCCGGCCGCGGTCAGGCGGGCGACGACCGTGCCGTCGGCCTCGGCGCGGTGCCCGGCGCGGACCCGGGAGCTGGCGGTGGTGGCCGCGCCGGCGACGTCGATCAGGTCTTTCAGGCCCATGGGGATGCCGTGCAGCGGGCCGCGCGGCCGGCCGGACGCGACCTCACGCTCGGCCTCGTGCGCCGCTCGGCGGGCCCGTTCCGCGGTGACGGTGACGTAGGCCCCCAGGCGCGGCTCCACCTCCTCGATGCGGTCGAGCACGGAGTCCACCAGCTCGACGGGGGACAGCTTCCGGGCGCGGATCGCGTCGGCCGCCGCGGTCAGGGACAGCTCATACGGCTGCATCGTGCTTCTCCTCTCCCGCGCGATAGGCGGCGGCCGGCGGGGTGTCGCCGAAGTCCAGGTCCCGCAGGACCGCGACGACGGAGTGGATGTGGTTCGCGGTGGCGGCCACCGGGGCGTGGCGGTCGGCCGGCAGTGGGAGGCCGGCACGGCCGGCCCAGCGGGCCGCCTCGGGCGGTGTGAGTTCATCGACGGACATGAGCGTTCCTCCAGGTCGGGACGGGGGTGGCGGAGTGACTCCGCAGCAAAAGCTAAGCGTTTGCTTTAAGCGACACTAGGGCCTAGGGTGACTTAAAGCAAATTTGTTGCGTTTAGTGGAGAGGAGTTCCATGCCAGGCGTCACATCGGGCGCCCCCGCGCCATGCCCCTACGCCACTGCCCCCCTCCGCACGGCGAACCGCACGGCGAACCGCACGGCGCCCGTCGTCCTCGACGCGTCGGTCCTGGCCGCCCTCCTGGCGGCGTCCAGCGCGCCGACGCCCTTGTACTCCCTGTACCAAGACCAGTGGGGGCTGACAGCCCTGACCATCACGGTGGTCTTCAGCGCCTACTCTCTGGCGCTGCTGGCGGCCCTGCTCACGGTCGGAGCGCTCTCCGACCACCTGGGACGGCGCCCCGTCCTGATGGGCGCCCTGCTCCTGGAAGCGGCCTCCATGCTGCTCCTGGCCTCGGCGGACGGCGCCGGTCAGTTGATCGCCGCCCGCGTTCTGCAGGGAGCGGCCACCGGCGCGGCCACCAGCGCCGCCGGTGCCGCCCTCCTCGACCTGGAGGATCCCCGCCGGCCGGGCCGGTCCGCCCTGACCAACGGCATCGCCCCGGTCGTCGGCATGGCCGCCGGCGTACTGGTCGCCACCCTCCTCGTGCGTTTCGCACCTGCCCCCACGGCCACCGTGTACGTCCTGCTGGCGGCACTCTTCGGCGCCCAGGCGATCGCGGTGGCGTTCACCCGGGAGACGGCCTGCCCGCACGCCGGGGCCCTGCGCTCCCTGCGCCCCCGGCTCGCCGTGCCGTCACCAGCCCGCCGCGCACTGGTGTCGGCCGGGACCGGAGTCGTCGCCATCTGGGCACTCGGCGGCTTCTACTCCTCCCTCGGCCCGGCGCTCGTACGGCTCGTGGCACCCGACGCCCCGCACGCCGTCGGCGGCATGGTGTTCTTCACCGTCAGCGCCGCCGCCGCGCTCACCGTGTGGACGCTGCGGCGGACGGCGCCGACCGCCGCCGCCACCGGCGGAAGCCTGACCGTCATCGCGTCCGCGGCGCTGAGCCTGCTCGGCCTGCACGGCGCCGGCCTGCCCGCCGTCTACGGCGGCGCGGCCCTGGCCGGCGTCGCCTTCGGGGCCGTCTCCCAGGGCGCGCTGCACATGCTGCTCGCCTCGCTCCGCCAACGGGACCGTGCCGCGACCCTGGCCGCTTACTACGTCCTCAGTTACCTGTCCATGAGCCTGCCCGCCATTGCCGCGGGCGCCGCAACCCAGCACTTCGGACTGCGGACCGCCGCCCACGCCTACGCCATCGGCGCCGCCCTCCTCGCCGTCGCGGCGGTGTCGGCACTCACCGTGTCGCGGCGCAGGGCCATCTCCATCTCCACCGCCGCAGACGTCCACCGCTGAAGACCAAGGGAGTGACCATCATGAGTAGCTCATCCGCCGGCAAGACCACCACCATCCCCTCCTGGAACGTGGGAGATGTCACCGTCCACCGCATCGACGAGACTCTCCTGCCGCCCGCGACCGGACCCTGGCTGCTGCCCGACGCCACCCCGGACGTCGTCGACCGCCAGGACTGGCTGCGCCCCGACTTCGCCGACTCCGACGGCACCCTGCACATCGACAGCCACAGCTTCGCCCTCACCGTCGACGGACTGCGCATCGTCGTCGACACCGGCATCGGCAACGGTAAGACGCGAGCCAACCCTGCCTGGCACGACCTGCGGACCGACTACCTCGAACGCCTCACGGCCGCCGGATTCGCTCCGCGAACGGTCGACCTGGTGATCCTCACCCACCTGCACACCGACCACGTCGGCTGGAACACACGGGAGGCGAACGGCGAGTGGGTCCCCACCTTCCCCAACGCCCGCTACCTCACCTCCCGCGTCGAGCGGGACTTCTGGGCCGGCTACGACATGGACGAGCCGCGCGAGCAGATGTTCCGCGACTCCGTGATCCCGATCGAGCAGGCGGGACTGCTCGACGCCATCGACGTCCCCGCCGAAGGCGTCGAGATCGTCCCCGGCCTGCACCTGGTTCCCACCCCCGGGCACACCCCCGGCCACATCGCCGTCCAGCTGACCCGCCAGAGCGCCACGGCGCTGATCACCGGCGACTGCATCCACCACCCGGTCCAGTTCGCCCACCCCGCGATCGGTTCGTGCGTCGACATCGACCCCGAACAGTCCGAGGCCACGCGCCGGCGGCTCCTCGCCTCGCTCGCCGGCAGCGGCACCCTCGTGCTGGGCACCCACTTCCCACCGCCCACCGCCGGCTACGTGATCACCCATGGTGACGCCTACCGGCTCTCCCACATCCCCGCGGCCTGACGAACATCGCCGCCCCAACGGCCGGACCGAGGCCGGAGCATGCTCCCTCCGCCCGGTGCGGCGGCGGCCTTCAGCAGGCGGTCCGGTCTCGAGAGGGGGAGGCGGACTTCCACCCAGGCCGCGCTGCCGTCCCCACCGGACGGCAGCGCGCTGCGCGACGAAATCCCGTCCGATGCTCCTCGATGGCCCATCGGTGACGCGGGCGTGCCTCTTGTGCGTCCGGACGTGCCGCTGCGGCCCGTCCCACGGCAAGGCGATCCGACCGGGGAACGCGGTTCACCTTTAGAACCGACACCGCTGCACGCATCTCGTCGGCCCCGCTGATACCGCGTCGCACCCTCGTCACCGCAGCCGCCGTCGCGGTGGCGGCGGTATTGGTCCCCTTCGTCGTTATCGGAGGCGGCGATGGGAGCGAGGACCGGCACTTTCGCGTTCGCTTCGCCCTCAGCGGACACGACAAGTTCGTCTCCTCGCCGGCGTTCAGCCCGGACGGCTCCAAAACGGCCACCGGGAGTTCGGACAGCACCGCGAAGATGTGGAACGCCAGCACCGGCGCGCTCATCACAACGCTGAACGGACACACGAAGAGCACACACGGGCGTGCAGCGCGCGATGGTGTGCGGACGGCCGGGGTCGTTGCAGGAGGGTTGGCGCGGCAGCGGGCCGAGTCGCGGCGGCGGATCACCGAGCTTCACGAGGCGTTGGCCGAGGTGCAGTCGCGTCTGGAGGCTGAGGAAGACCGATTGCCCCGGCTGGTGATCAACCAGAGCTACACCCGTTCGGGGTCGTCAGTGCCGCTCGCGGGGGAGGAGGTGGGCTAGGCGTTCGGCGTCCTGGCTGCCGGGTTCGGCGTAGTAGACGACGAGCTTTTGCTCTGCTGCCTCGGCGGTGTGCAGCACTGTATGGGTGAGCGTCATGCGGCCGGTGGCCGGGTGGTGCAGCACCTTTGTTCCGCTGTTGCGGGCCTTGACGTCGTGGCGGGACCACCATTGCCTGAACTCCGGCGAGGCGTCGCGGAGGTGGGAGATGAGCTCCACGAACGCGGGGTCCTCGACATACCGTCCCGCCGCCGCACGGAACCGCGCGAGCAGGGCCTGCGCTTCGCCCGTCCAGTCGACGAGCCGCTCGCGGGCGGCCGGGTCGGTGAACATGTAGAGCAGAATGTTGCGTTCGCCGGGCGGGCGGGCGAACCAGTCGGTGAACAGTGCCCGGCCGGGACGGTTGGCGGCCAGTACGTCCCAGCGCCGGCCGGTCACGTACGCGGGGTTCGGTTCCAGAAGCGCGAGCAGCGGAGCCAGCGCCGGGTCCACCGTCTCGACCTCCGGTATGGCGAGCGGCGGGTGCTCGCCATGGGCCAGCAGGAAGAGATGGGTGCGCTCCCCGGCGTCGAGCTGGAGTGAGCGGGCAAGGGCCTCCAGGACCTGGACGGACGCCCGGACGTCGCGGCCCTGCTCCAAGAACGTGTACCAGGTGGGTGAGACGCCCGCGAGGACGGCGACCTCCTCGCGGCGGAGTCCCGGCGTGCGGCGGCGCCCGCCGGGCGGTAGCCCGGCGGCCTGCGGGGAGAGACGCTCCCGTCGGCCTCGCAGGAAGCCGGCCAGCTCTCGGCGGCGTTCCGGAGAGTTCGGCATGGCGTGATCACCCTAGCCTGGTACCTGTTGTACCGCTATGAGCGGAATCTGGATGGCGCGGAGCGGTGGGACGAGGCTGATCCCATGACCTCTCGAACGCTTCTCCAGTCGCCGGCCCGCCGCGACGCGGAGAGCGATGGCGCCCGGCGGTGGCTCGCTCTCGTCGTGGTGCTCACCGGTGTGTTCATGCCGATCCTCGACTTCTTCATCGTCAACGTCGCCATCCCGTCGATCGAGACGGATCTGCACGCGACGAGCGGGCAGACCGAGCTGATCGTCGCCGGGTACGCGGTGCCCTACGCCGCGCTACTGATCATCGGCGGGCGGCTCGGTGACCGGTTGGGGCGGCGCCGCGCATTCGCCCTCGGCATGGCTGGCTTCACCGTGGCCTCCCTGCTGTGCGGGATCGCGCCCACGGCCAACGCCCTCGTGCTCGCACGAGCGGCCCAGGGCGCCGCCGCGGCCCTGCTGTTCCCGCAGGTCCTCACGCTGATCCAGCACATGTTCGGCGACCGGGAACGGCCGCGCGCGATGACCTTCTACGGGTTGGCGCTGGGCTTGGCGGCCGCGTTCGGTCAACTGCTCGGCGGCGGGCTCATCAGCGCGGACCTCGCCGGTCTGGGCTGGCGCTGGTGCTTCCTCATCAACATCTTCGTCGGTGTCATCGCGCTCGCCGCGGTGCGTCCCCTCGTGCCGTTCGCGGCTCCGATCGGGAGCCGCTTGGACGTCACCGGTGGTGCGCTCTCCTTCACCGGCTTCGTCTTGCTGATCCTTCCCCTGACCGAGGGGCGGGTGCAGGGCTGGCCCGCTTGGTCGTACGCGAGCCTCGTGGCGGCGGTCCTCGTGCTCGGCGCGTTCGGCCGACACCAGCACCGGACGGCGCGCAAGGGCGGCGATCCGCTGGTGCCGCCGAGCCTGTTCGCCGACCGCGCGTTCCGGGCGGGCCTGCTCACGGTCTTCGCCTTCTACACCGGGATGAGCTCGTTCTTCTTCGTGCTCGCGTTGCAGCTCCAGGCAGTCCAAGGGCTGTCCCCGGTGCAGTCGGGCCTCCAGGTCACCCCGCTGGCACTGGGCTTCTTCGCCACCTCGCTCTTGGCCCGGCCGCTGCTGGCCCGGTTCGGAGACCGCTCCCTGATCGCCGGCGCCGTGCTGCTGCTCGCCGCCTACGCGGGGGAGTACGCCCTTGTCTCGGACCGGGTCGCGCTCAGCGTGCTGCTCACCGTCAACGGCCTCGGGCAGGGCATGGTCATGGCGCCGCTGATCGGCCGGGTCCTGGCCGGCGTGGCCTCACACCACGCGGGCACGGCCAGCGGCGTGCTCGCCACCTGCCAGCAACTCGCCGGGGCGCTCGGTATCGCGATCATCGGCATCGTGTACTTCGACTCCGCCGACCACGGCTTCCAGGCCGGGCTGATCTACCTGTCGATCACCGTGCTCGCCACCATCAGCGGCCTCGTACTCATCGGCCGCTCCCGCCTGGAAGCGTGACATCGTCCGCGAGCCGTCAGAGGTCGCCAAAGCCCGGCCATCGACCGGGTTCCCAGCCAGCAGGGCGACGATGGCCGCGGCGATCAAGACGACGCCGAGTGACGGCCGGGGACGCCCGTGCAAGAAGCGGACCAGCACGCCGACCCCGATCGTCTACGGCGGCCATCACCGGGTGTCCGCCAGACCCATGCCGGACACCCGGCCGGAACCGCTCGACCAGCACAGCGGGGAGGCGGCCGCCGCCGCGAGCAGTGCTTCACCGCTTGCAACGGCTCTCGCGGGGTGAACGCACGGCTGCACAAAAGCAACGCCAGCGGCCGTCCACACATCGCGCGCGACCCGTGGCGGGTGTCAGCGGTCGTGCCGGGGATCGAGGGCCAGCTCGGACAGGTTCATGGCCAGCTTGCGGTGGACGGCGGGAATCCAGTCCAGGGCGCGCAGGGCGGTGTTGCGCCCGGCGCGCAGCACGGGGTTGCCCACGGTCGCGACGCGGGTCATCTTGTCGGTGAAGGACACGACCTCCTCGGCGACGGGCAGGCGCTCGGTCTCGTAGGCGTCGAGGACGATCTCGTCGGCGCCGTCGCGGATCACCGCGACGAGCTTGGACGCCAGGTTCAAAGCGTCCTGCAAGCCGGTGTTCATGCCCTGCCCGCCGGCCGGGCTGTGGACGTGGGCGGCGTCGCCGGCGAGGAACATCCGGCCGGCGCGGTAACGCTCGGCCACACGGTGGTGCACCCGGAAGCGGGAACTCCACACGATTTCGTCGACGGCGGCCGGGCGCGCCTGGGGGCCGCGGGTGTCCAGCAGGCCCTGGACGTGTGAGTGGCCGGGCGCCGGGGGAGCCTCGTCCACCGTGGCGACGATCCGGTGGCGGCCACCGGGCAGGGGCGCGAGGACGGTGACGCCCTCCGGGGAGAAGTAGAGCCGGATCTCGGCGTCCGGCACGTCCCCGCTCAGGTACGCGTCGGCGAGGACGAACGACTGCGGGTAGGTGTCGCCCCGGAAGGCGATGCCCGCCTGGTCTCGCACCAGGCTGTGCATCCCGTCGGCGCCGACGGCGTACCGTGCGCGGATCCGCTCGCCGGTGGCCATTGTGGCGGTGACGCCGTCGGCGTCCTGGGAGAGCGCGGTGAGCTCGCAGGGGCGCGTCACCCGGCCGCCGGCGCCGACCAGCCGCTCGAGGAGGATCCGCTCGGTGACGTCCTGCGGGACCAGCAGCGCGAACGGGTACTCGGTGGGCAGATCGCCGAAGTCGACATGCAGAAGGACCCGGTCCCGCTCACGGATCGTCGCGTGCGGGACGACGATGCCGCGTGCCACCAGCTTCTCGGTGACGTCGAGCTCGGTGAGCACTTCGAGGGTGCGGGCGTGCACGACCGCCGCCCGCGAGGTGTTCGCGCCCTCGGCCTGCCTGTCGATCAGCATCGTGGACACGCCCTTGGCGGCGAGCGAAGCGGTGAGCGCCAGGCCGACCGGGCCGGCGCCGACGACGAGCACGTCGGTGTGCGTGGGAAGGTTCATGGCGCCGACGCTACGGACGGCCGGGTGTCTGCCGCGTCCGTCGAATGACGGTAGTCGCCGCCGGCGTCATGACGATCGCTTAGGTCGACACATATCTGGCCAGCTCGGCCCGCGAGGAGATGCCCAGCTTCGGAAAGGCCTTGTACAGGTGGTAGGCGACCGTGCGAGCGGAAAGGAACAGCCGGGCACCGATCTCCCGGTTGGTGGCTCCGGTCGCGGCGAGCCGGACCACCTGCAGCTCCTGCGGGGTCAGCGCCGTGAGCGGATCGCGGGCGCGGTCGCCGGCCGGCGATTCCGGCAGCGAGATCCCGCTCGCGCGCAGCTCCGCGGCCGCCCGCCTGGACCAGGCGGACGCGCCCAGCCGGTCGAATGCGGCCATGGCGGAGCGCAGCTGTGCCCGCGCGTCGGCCCGGCGATTGTGGCGGCGCAGCCACTCTCCGTAGACCAGCTCCGTACGCGCCTGCTCGAAGGGCTGGTCACCGCGCCGGTGCAGTTCAAGCGCCTGCTCGTACAGGTCCGCGGCGTCACCTTCGGTCAGCATGGCCTGGCACCTGGCCGACACCGCCCGGGCCCACGGCTGCCCGATCGCCTCCGCCCATCGGGCGAGTCGCGCCGCCACCGGCCGCGCTCGCTCCGGGTCGCCGGCCCGGACGGCGGCCTCCACATAGTCCGGATGCGTGTAGCGCCAGAGCCACACATCCCGGGCGGGCCCGGTCATCGCCTTGTCGAACCGGTCGAGCACCCGGTCGTGGCGGCCCAGCGCGGAGTCCAGGGCGATGAGCGCGCAGGTCGCCCACGCGTACCCGGTGATCCAGGCATCGTCCGCCGCCAGCACCTCCTCCGCGAGGGCCCGGCACCGCTCCTCGTCACCGGCGACTCCCGCGAGCCACGCGTCCACCCCGGACAGGTAGCGCGTCCAGTGCGGCTGCTCCACGTCGTCGGCGAGCCGGCGTCCCTCCGACGCGGTGGACCGGGCGGACGGGTGCCGCCCGGTCGCGAGCTCGGCGATCGCGAGCATCCCCATGGCCTGGGGCATGCGGCCGATGCGTCCCGCCGCACGGCAGGCGTCCACCAGACGGAGCGCGTCCCGGTACATGCCGTCCACATCGCCGCGTCCGAAGCCCAGGTAGACCGAGAGCACGCGGAGATCGAACGGGAGGTCCTCCTCCTGACCCAGGCTGTAGGGGGCGATGGTGGCGGCCACCTGGTCGCCCTCCAGCATCAGCCGGACGTCCCGCGCGATCGCGTGCACCGCGCCGAGGGGGCCCGGCAGCTCAGGGGCGAGGTCCTCGATGCGGCGGGCCAGCGCCAGGCGGTCCGGGTGCGGGCGTCCGGCCCACACGTAGACGGCCGCCCAGCCGAGCATGGTCAGCCTCGTCACCTCGTCCGCGGCCGTGAACGTCTCGACCCCCTCGCAGAGCAGGCGAGCGGCGTCCAGGGGCCGCCCGGACTCGAAGGCGAGCGCGGCCCGCACCCGCGCGAGCTCCGCGACGACGCGGGGCTCGTCCGGGGGCCGTCCGGTGGCGGCGCGCGCGGTCAGCTCCTCCGCCCGTCCGGGCAGGCCCGCCTCCAGAGCGGCGCCCGCCGCGGCGACCCACCGGCGAAGGGCCGCCCCGGGCGCGGGCGACAGTTCGGCGGCCCGCTCGTACGCGGCGGCCACCGCGACCTGGCCACCGCGGCGGCGACCGCGCACCGCGGCCCGCTCCAGGGCGGCGGCGACCGCCTCGTCGGGCGCGGTGGCCACCGCGGCGAGATGCCAGGCCCGCCGGTCATCGTCCACGGTCCCGGCGAGGGCCCTGTGGGCGGCCACCCGCTCGGCCACGTCGCAGGCGAGCCGCGTGGCGGTCCGCACCAGCGGGTGGCGGAACTCGACGCCGGTCGAGGCGACCCGGGCCAGCCCGGCGTGTTCGGCCGCCGCGAGGTCGGTCAGCTCGGCTCCGAGCGCCGCTGCCGCACGCGCGACCGTCTCGATCTTCCCGGTGCCCTCCAGCGCCGCCACCAGCAGGCACAGACGCGACACCGCCGGCAACTCCCGGATGCGCTCACGGAACGCCGACAGCACCCGTCCCAGCGGCGGTTCGGTCACGCCGACCGCGAACCCGGGCGAGGGCAGGGCCCCGGCGCGCTGCTCCGGCGTGAGCAGGCGCGGGAGCTCGACCAAGGCCAGCGGATTACCGTCCGCCTCGGCCACGACCTGGTCGCGCACCCACGGCGCCAGCGTCGTGGTGGAATCGGCGAGCGCTCGCGCCGCCCGGCCGTCCAGTCCCGCCAGCCGCAGCTCGGGTACCCCGGGCGCGGGGAAGACGCCGGCGTCCGCCCGGGTGGCGAAGATCGTGGTCACCGGTTCGGAACGCAGGCGCCGGACCGCGAACAGCAGCGCGTCCGCCGACTCCCGGTCCAGCCAGTGCGCGTCGTCGACCAGGCACAGCAGGGGCTCCTCCGCCGCGAGCTCGGTGAGCAGGCTCAACGCGGCCAGGCCGACCAGGAACCGGTCCCCCGGCGCGTCGGCTCCCAGCCCCAGCGCGCCCAGCAGCGCCTCCCCCTGCCGCCGGGGGACGCGCCCGACCTCGCCGAGGACCGGGCCCAACAGTACGTGCAGCGCGGCGAAGGGCAATTCGGTCTCCGACTCGACCCCGGTCACCCGCAGCACCCGGCCCCGCGCGGCGGCCTCGGCATACTCCAGCAGCGCCGATTTCCCGAGGCCCGCCTCACCGCGCACGACGAGAGATCCCGGAACACCCTGCGCGGCCCGTTCCAGCAATCGATCGACCACATCCTGCTCGGCTTCGCGGCCGTATAACATCGCGCCCCGCCCTGACGTCCCCATCCCACCGACTGCGGGAAGCGTACGCGTTCGCCGGCTCACCGCGCAGGTGAGGAGCGTGCGGCCCGCCTCCAGGGACGCGCTGCTGCGGCTTCCGCCTCTGTGCGCGACGATGAGATCTTGCGCCCCCGGCGCCCGTGATAGAAGGGCCCGGCATTCGCCGGACCCTTCTAGCCGGAGCGATAGTTGATTTCGCGTGTGCTGGTCGTCAGGCCAGCACAAGCCCCTGCACGGTCAGCACCGTAGCCGCGAGTGCCTTGACAGCGTCACGGATGCAGCCCTCGTCGGGGTTGTAGTCCGCAAAGCACAGGTCAGTCGTTCGGGACGAGCCCAGGGCGCTCGTACCCATCCAGATGTAGGTCCCAGGGATCTCCAACTGGTAGTGGCCGAAAATGTCCCCGCCGAGGCTCGAGACATTTGGACGACTGCGCTCTCGCCGAGCATGAACGTGGCCGCGTGCTCGAACATCTGCACGCTCTCCGGACCCTTTATTGATGCCGACAGACCGCCCCTACATACCCCATTTCCGTCTTGGCATTGAACTTGCTGGCGACTGCCTCCACCAGGCGCTTGACCAGCTCGGTCGCCCGATGCCGTGCCTAGTTGTCCTGGCAGCGGACGATCCCTGCCAGAACTTCATCGGACGGGATCTCGTTGGGCGCCTCGCCACAGAGGACCTTCCCCAGACAGCCCCGCACGAGGTCGACCAACCACGAAAGTGCCGTCGGAACCTCGACCGCGATGCCGGGGTGAGCACCAAGTCGGTGGTGCTCTGCGGTCGAGAGGTGCGCCCGCCTGGCCCGGGGACCTTCACCCAGACCATGTCCGCCACCGAGGTGACGGGCGCAGGTCCCGAACTGGCCGACCGGGAGATGCGGCCAGCAGCGGACCGTGAAGATCCGGTCGACCCCTGCGCGATCACGCCGAAGGCTTCACTCGGAAGGAGTTCCTCAGCGGGCTCGAAGATGAGCCGGACCCGGCCGGGCAACAGCCCGGTTCTGTCCAGCCCGGCCAGGAACAGGTCGGTTCCGAGCATGACCGTGGTGTGAGCGCCGTGTCCACAGGCGTAGGCGACGCCGTCCACCTCCGCTCGGCACTCGACGTCGTTTTCTTCCTGGACGGGCAGGGCGTCGATGTCAGTCCGCAGAGCGATCACCGGGGCGTCGCTCTTGAGGTCGAACTCGCAGGTCGAGCCTGTTCCGTCGCGCAGCTTGCGCGGCTTCAGGGCAGCCGCGTCAGCGCGGGGCACCCCCCGGTATTTCAGGGGAGGGGGAACGTGCCGCACCGGTGATGGCCCCGCGGCGGACCTTGCCGATCAGGATCTTGACGCATGCCGGTGACCGGCCCCGGTAGCGCATCCGAGGCTGTTGCGGGGACGGAGATCATCAGGACGGTCCTGGTTCGTCGCCCTCGATGCGGCATCCCGCGAAAACAAACCAGGAGGATCACGTGCACGAAAACATGGGCACGGGCGAAGTCTGCGCGCTGGACGACGACGCAGCAGCAGGCGGAGCGCCCCCGCCAGAGAAGGGGACCCCGCCGGGCGTTCCGCCTGGTCACGGAAACGCATGGGGTGAATCTGATCATTCTGTGGGGGACTTGTGCGGTCGTTCTCCCGCTGCGGAGTCGATCGGTTGCGCTCGCCTTCTCGCCGTGTCCGCCGCGCTCCTGCTCACGCTGACCGCGTGCGAGGGCAAGGCGCCCTCCCATACGGCTCCCGCTCCCAGCGCCCATCCCGCGTCCGCCTCGGCCGTTCCGGCGACGAGCCCCGCGTCCACCGCCCCGCCCGCCTCATCTAGCTCGGAACCGGCCGGTTCCGCGACGAGGCCGGCCGCCCCGCACCCGAAGCCCGCCTCCCCGAGTCCGAAGCCGGTCGGTCCGCACACCGTGTGCGGTGAGGTCAAGGCGGCCAACGGCGAACTGCTCGCCGCCGCCGTCCAGACCGGCCGGACGACCTGCGCGACGGTCCTCAGGGTGCTCCGCGCCTACTACCGGCCGAGCACGCCCAAGCAGGGCCCCGCGGACGTGGCCACCGTGGACGGGTGGAAATGCGCTTCGAACTCCTCCACCGAGTCCGCCCGGACCGGACGGGCGGCCTCCTGCCGCAACGGCCCGACAACCATTGTCGCCGACATCATCCCTTAGACGTCGTCTCATTTGGTGAGGCGGCGGTAGCAGATGAGGCCGGCGGCGATGCCAACGAAGGCAAGGAAGTGCTCGGCCTTGCGCTCATAGCGGCGGTGCAGCCGACGGCAACGGGGCCGCGGTCGACAGGATTCGGGCCCGTCAGCTCCCCCCTTTGACGGCGCGGACGCTGACCGAGTCGATCGCGCACCGCGACCAGTCCAGCTCACCGGCCGCGCCGAGTTCGTCCAGCAGGATCCGGTGGAGCTTGGCCCACACCCGCGCGGCGCTCCATTCGGTGAACCGGCGGTGCACCGTCTGCCAAGACGCGTCGAAGGTGGGCGGGAGCTGCCGCCAGGTGCAGCCGGTGGTGGCCACGAACACGATCGCCGCCAGGATGCTGCGGTCGTCGGCACGCCGACGTCCACCGCCCTGCGGCCGCGTCGGCGCTGGTGGGACCACCCGCTGGAACAACTCCCACAACTCGTCCGGCACCAGCCGTTCCTCAAAGCTTGCCACGGCCAGTCCAACGAATCACCACCAATCAAGACACGGTCTTAGTACGGAGTAACCCTTTTGTGGGTGGAGTGGGATGAGATTTGGTTTGATGACCTACCGGACGTAAGGAGGTCAGGTGCGGGCGTCGCTACAAACAGCAGATGTCGTTGCTGACGAGCACGTAAGGACCGCGCGCATCGGTGAAATCGACGCCATTCGAGGCATATCTTTGCTCGGGATAACCATCGTTAACACGATAGGCGTCACGAACATGCCCGTTCCGACTGGAGAGCATCAGCACGGGGCTGGGTATTGGATATACGAGACGCTGCTCCATTGGCGCTTCTTTCCGATATTTTCACTTCTATTTCCTGGGGCTCGGAATATGCGGGATGACAGCCGGTGCGCTGGATGCCTGGCAATGGAGCTCCGGAGTCTCGGAGTACTCGGTGCTAGCGGCAGGTGCAGGGGTTGCGACCGCGGTCAGTTACGTGATCGCCGTGGTGCTCGTGATGCGGACCCGTATCCGGCGGGTTGCGTTCAAGATCGCGCTGGTGGGAAGGATGGGACTAGCGAACTATCTCGGCGCCTCGGTGCTGATAGTGGTGATCAACAGGTATGTGCAACTGGAAGCGGTGCCCGCATATGGCAAAGTCTTTGCTGTGGGCTGTTGCGTATTTCTGATTGAAGCCGCGTTCAGTTGGATCTGGCTGCATTATGCTCGATATGACCCACTGGAATGGATCTGGCGAACTTTGACGTGGGAAAAGCTGATCCCTAATCGGCGTCTCTCGATCGTAGGTCCGACCAGCGAGAACATCGGCTAAGAGGTCGTGACGGAATCAGCGGGCGAGGTGTCGTCAAGAGATGATGGTTGCGGCGAGGGTCACGAAGGCTTCGTTGATGTCGTCGCGGATCTATCGGCGGATGCGTAAGCGGCGGAACCAGTGCAGCAGACCGATGGTCCGCTCGACGACGTAGTGGTGGACGCCCATGCGGGCCTCCCCGGATGTGGCCCTCGCCAAGCCGGGCCCGGTACCCGAGGGCCACAGCCACGCTGACCGCTCGGATGGGCGCCGAACTCGACTAGGGCCTGTTTCGAAGTGATATGAGTGGCGGCGTGTCATGTGCCGGACGCAGTGAGGTCTCCGGTAGAGCGTTCATCGACCAAGAAGAACAACACCGGAGACCTCGTGGCCACCCTAGCGGTGACGAGGCGGTTCGATCTGACCGATGAGCAATGGGCGCGGCTGGAACCGCTGCTGCCCGCGCCCAGACGCTCGGGCCGGCCCTCGGAATGGACCAAGCGGCAGCTCATCGACGGTATCCGATGGCGGGTGCGTGTCGGTGCGCCGTGGCGGGACGTGCCCGCCTGCTAGGGCTCCTGGCAAGCGGTGTACTCGCTGTTCCGCCGCTGGCAACGCGACGGCACTTGGGCGACCATCCTGGCCGGGCTGCAAGCACGGGCCGACGCTGCCGGGCTGATGGGCGGCAGGCCGGTGTGGACTCCACCGTCCTGCGCGCCCATCAGCACTCGGCCGGAGGCCGCCGGCACGGCGACAAGGAGGCCGAACCGCCCGGCGGAAGAACACCCGAGCCCGACGATCACGCTTTGGGACGTTCGCAGGGCGGGTTGTCGACCAAGCTGCACCTAGCCTGCGGCCAAAGCCGTTGTCGCTGGTGGTCACCGCCGGGCAGCGTGGCGACGCTCCCCAGTTCGAGGTGGACATGGCCGGGATCCGAGTCGCCCGCGTTGGCGGCGGGCACCCGCGCACCCGGCCTGAGCGGGTGCGCGCAGACAAGGCTTACTCGTCCAGGACGATCCGGACTCACCTGCGGCGCCGGGGCATCGCGACCACGATCCCCGAACCGGCCGACCAGGCCGGCCACCGACTGCGGTGCGGGGCCGCAGTGGTCGGCCGCCCGGGTTCGATCCGGTCGACTACCGCGAGCGCCATGCGGTGGAGTGCGGCATCAACCGGCTCAAACGCCACCAGGCACTGGCCACCAGGTTCGACAAGCTCGCCGTCCGCTACCAGGTCCACCGTCCACATCGGCACCATCAACGAATGGCTCTGATCAACTTTGAAGCAGGCCCTAGACGCCGGTCGTGCCGTCGAGCATCTCGCGCAGGATGTCCAGGTGGCCGTTGTGGCGGGCCGTCTCCTCGGTGAGGTGGAGGAGGATCCAGCGCAGGTCGACGTGGAGGCCGTTGCGGATGGTTCCCTCGGCCTGTTTGTTCAGGTCGTTGTCGGCGACCAGTTCACGATAGCGAGCGCTCTGTTCGGCGTACTCGTCGAGCAACTGCGTGATCGGGAAGTCTACGGCGATACGCATCTCGCGGTCGGGGTCTTCATCCGTCATGGGGGCCCGGTCTTCCTCGCCGAGGAAGACGACCTGGAACCAGTAGTACTCGACCCAGCGGAGGTGGTTGATCAGTGCGTTCATGGTCATCAGCGGTGAGCCCGGCAGGAGTGCCTTGCGGGCGTTCTCCGCGGAGACCCCCTCGCACTTGGCGCGGGCGGTGTCCCGTACGTAGTCGAGGAACGTGGTGAGCTGGGTGCGCTCGTCCCAAGCGGGCGGCGTGTCGTCAATTCTGGTCATTGCGCGAAGGATCCCCGACCACCGCGCCGCTGTCGAGGGATTTGTCGACGGACCCCACCTGCTCCATCCAGCGCCTTCTCCATCGGGCGCTTCAGCGCCGGCAGGCCGCTGACTTGATCCGCCGGACAGGCCCTAGGCTGGCCAGCGCGTGCGTCCCGCCGATTTGGGCGGCGGAGGAGGTGTCGCCGAGGTGGGTCAACCGGGTTGGAGCAGGCGATTCCGCGCGTGCTGGGCAGGCAGCCCGAGACCCGGCCGGTTGATGCCACCCGTGTGGCTGATGCGCTTGAGATCATCGACTGGTCTCGTTCGACGAGCGTGGCGGTGAACGAGTCGACCGACGCCACTCCGGGATCGGCCGCCCAGGTTTCCACTCGTGCCCGGCGTGCCCGTCACCGCGCCAAGACAGCTACTCGTCTGTCCGTGGCCCCACTTCGCCGATGGCTCGGTGGGGGCATCGGCCGCTCCTCATCGTCTTGGTCAGCACTGGCGGCCCGGTCTGACTCTTGTAGCGTGCGGGTGGGCTTCGGTCTGACCGGTCCATTGGTGCCGTAGCGTGCCCGTTCGTGCCGGTGAAACCGACGCTCGTCAGCGTCCTGAAAGATCCTGCCGTCGCGCCTCTGTTCATCGCCCGCGCGACCTCGGCGATCGGGAACGGTTTCGGGCGGGTCGCGCTCGCCTGGGGAGCCGTGCACCTGGGCTATGGTCCGGGTGGACTGTCGCTGGTCCTTGCGTGCCAGGCGCTCCCGCAACTGCTGCTGGTGCTCGTCGGCGGGATCATCGGTGACTGGGTCCGCCGGCAGTACGTCCTGGTCGGCGCGGACGCCTTGGCGGCCGCGACGTGGACCATGCTGGCGGTCTGCTTCACCGGCCGTTCCGCGTCGCCGGCCGTGGTCGCGCCGTTGGCCGTGCTGACCGGTGTCGCCACCGCCTTGTTCGCCCCCGCTGCGGAGGGGATCGTGACCGACCTGGTGCATCATGAACGGCGGTTCGCCGCCAACGCCCTGCTGCGCCAGGTCACCTCCGGCGGGCTGATCATCGGCCTGGCCCTGTCCGGGGTGGTGGTCTCCGCGGTCGGCTCGGCAACGGCCGCCGCGCTGAACGCCGGGTCGTTCGCGGCATCGGCGGCGCTGGTGACCCGCTTGCGGATCCTGGGCCGCAGCCGCGCCACCGGG